>JBKHFD010000021.1:0-23386 GCA_046540355.1 Desulfobacterales bacterium | reverse complement strand
CTGTAAAATTGTCTCGGCCCGCTTATCGCCACTATTTAGTTTTCAAAGATCAAAGATCCGTCTGCAGAAAAGCCTTCGCATTCCTGCCTTATTTAAAAACAAGACCTCTTTTAGGTCTTATCTTTTTTTTGGGAAAGATCCTTAAGGTGCTCACATCTGGTCAGATGGAGATGTCTTCATCGATCAAAAGGAAGCTGCTTAACCGGAATCAGGTTCCGTTCTATATCCGTGCTATAAATTATAATCAACTTCCGGTTCCAGTCAAGGGTTATTTTCCAATTTTTTTCAATCGGCAAGAATCGTTTCAGCCAATCTGAAAGTCTATCTTATAACTTGTTTGCAAGCGGGTTGTCAAGCAAAAAATATATTTTTCAGGTTTTATTCTTTAATCCTGATTTTATGATATTTTTTCTTGCCCGCGCGAAGAACAAGCTCATCATGATCGAAATCGTTTTCCGTTACAAGGTAATTCTGGTCATTAATACGCCTGCCGTTTATATATGCCCCTCCCTGTTTGATAAGACGGCGGGCAGCACTTGCAGATTCGGCAAGTCCTGCATTATGGTAAAGCTTGAATACAGGTATTCCGTTCTCAAGTTCTGATTTTTCAATCCGGGAAGAGGGCACATCAGCATCTTCGTCCCGGCCGGCTGTCCTGGGAATTTCGCTTGAAGGCAGCAACGTATCCGGGATCCTCTTTTGTCCGAACATGGTTGCAGCCGCCTTATGGGCTTTATCAGCCTCCTGGATTCCGTGGGCAAGTTTTGTGGTCTCATATGCCAGCACCGCCTTGGCATTGTTAAGCTCTGCCTCCTTGAGGCCTTCCACTTCCCTGATCTCATCAATGGGAAGAAAAGTGAAAAGCGATAAAAATCGCACTACATCCCGGTCATCCGTATTGACCCAGTATTGATAGTACTCATAAGGGCTTGTGCGCCCCGTATCCAGCCATACAGCCCCCTGTGCTGTTTTTCCCATCTTTGCGCCGCTGCTGGTTGTAACCAGAGGAAATGTAAGTCCGTAGGTCTCCATCTGGCGCATCCTTCTGACAAGGTCTATCCCGGCAACTATGTTTCCCCATTGATCACTGCCCCCCACCTGGAGGCGGCAGCCGTGAGAGTCGTAAAGTTTTAAAAAATCATAGGCCTGTAGCAGCATATAATTGAATTCTATAAAATTAAGTCCCTCTTCCGATTCCAGGCGCACCCGGTAGCTTTCAGCTCTTATCATCCGGTTTACAGAAAAATGCCTTCCTATATCTCTTAAAAAATCAATATATTTTAATCCCACCAGCCAATCCGCATTATTCAGCAGCATGGCATTGCCAGTGTCAAAATCGATGAAACGGGAAAGCTGGGATTTTATACCCGCGGCATTTTGCTCAACCATTTCAAGGGTCAGCAGTTGACGCATCTCGGTCTTTCCGCTGGGATCGCCCACCAGGCCGGTACCTCCGCCTACCAGAGCGATGGGCCTGTGACCCGCCTTCTGCATATGTGAGAGCGCCATTACGGGAAGCAGATGGCCCACATGAAGACTGGGACCGGTAGGGTCAAAGCCGGCATAACAGGTAACAGGGTGCTGCTCTTCCACCAGGCGGCGCAGCTCCGCCTCATGTGTTGTAGCCTCTACAAACCCCCTCTGCTCAAGTATATCAATAACATTCATAATTTTATATTCTTTCGGCCGGAGTTGAAAATACTAAAAGGGTTGCCCTTCTACTTGTTTGCATACTCCACTGCACGGGTTTCCCGGATTACGGTTACCTTTATCTGCCCGGGAAACGTGAGCTTTTCCTCGATTTTTTGGGCTATATCCTTACTGAGAAGCACTGCATCGTCATCAGCCATCCTGCCGCCGTCAACAATAACCCGAAGCTCCCTTCCGGCCTGAATGGCATACGCATTGGCCACACCTTTTGCCTCCCTGGCAATGGCCTCCAGGTCTTCGAGACGCTTGATATAATTCTCAAGAATCTCCTTTCTTGCGCCTGGCCGCGCACCTGATAAACTGTCTGCAGCCTGGACAAGCAGATCATAAACGGATTCAGGAGTCACGTCTTCATGGTGGGCTTCAATGGCATGAACCACCTTTGATGACTCCCCGTGCTTCTTGGCCAGCCGGGCACCTATTTCAGCATGGGACCCGTCCACCTCGTGATCTATTGCTTTGCCTATATCATGCAGCAATCCCGTTCTCTTGGCAAGCTTGACGTTCAGGCCCAGTTCAGAGGCCATGGCCCCGCACAGAAAGCCGACTTCAACGGAATGCTGAAGCACGTTCTGAGCATAACTTGTACGAAACTTAAGTCGCCCCAAATATTTTATAAGCTCATTGCTTATGCCGTGCACTCCAAGGTCAAATGCAGCCTGGTTCCCGGCTTCTTTTATGGCGGTCTCAACTTCCTGGTCGATCTTTTTTACAACATCCTCGATCCTGGCCGGATGTATGCGGCCGTCTTCAATAAGACGCAGCAGGGAAAGCCTTGCTACTTCCCTGCGTACCGGATTGAACCCGGATAAAATCACGGCTTCGGGGGTATCATCGATGATCAGGTCAATTCCAGTGGCAGCCTCCAGGGCCCTTATATTACGGCCTTCCCTGCCTATAATCCTGCCCTTCATTTCATCATCGGGAAGCTGAACAACCGAAACAGTTCGTTCTGCGACAAAATCGCCGGCATATCTCTGAATGGCCGTTGCCATGATTTTCTTGGCTTCCTTGTCCGCGTTCTCCTTTGCTTCGGCCACAATCCGCTTTACCATCTTGGCGCTGTCATGACGGGCCTCGTTTTCCATGGACTGCATCAAGAGGTCTTTGGCGGCTTCGGCGGTCATGCCTGAAATGGATTCGAGCTGCTGTTTCTGCTCCTCGATCAACTGATTGTAATAATTTTCCTTTTTCACTATTTCCGCATCCCGCTCCTGTAGTTCACGTTCAAGACGGGCATTTTCTTTTGCCTGCAGCTCGAGTTGTTCATTTTTCCTGTCAAGGTTTTCCTCCTTAAAATGCAGCCGCTTTTCCATCTTTTTGAGTTCGTCGCGGGTTTCGGCGGTTTCAGCGTCAAAGTCGCTTTTCATTTTGAAAAGACGGTCCTTGGCCTCAAGCTGCGCCTCCTTGACAAGGGAATCCGCCTTGCGCTGTGCGGAATCCACAATCATCTTTGCCTTTTCCTCGGCATCACTTATTTTCTGGCCTGCAAGCCTGTTTCGCAGCAGGTGTGAAAAGAAGAATCCTATCCCGATGCCAAAAAGGATCAGCAGGATATATAAAATATATATTTCGTGCATCTTTGCCCCCCTGAAGATAATGTCATACGGCGGCCCTTACCGCATTTGGAAAGGGTCCCGGGGTGTTTTGCATATACTTGCATCAAGTCGGTTTAATAAATTGGTAAGAGGTGGTCAGCGTGGTAGGAGATAGTGATGCCCAAGGCAAGATAAGCCCCCCGCCACGCCGTGTTGAAAGAGCCTTGATCCAGGCTCGTCAGGTGGGCACCTTGTGGCTTCTTTAGGCTTTTCCGTACATGCGGAACTTGCACACCAAAGCCAGTGAAGGCTCCCTTTTGTGTAAGTGTTGGGTCAAGGGGCACAATTCAATCACGCACACAGCAGGGGAGCTTATTTTATCACCTTGTTCTTAAAATCCATCCTTTATCAGCCGGTTAGCTCCTGTTCTTTCAGTAACAGGAACTCGCTGAAATCATCCGATCCATTCTGGCGGCACGCCCGGCCACGGAGTTTACGAATTCTCCGTGCTGCATACTTAATTCCGCATGCTGTCTGGCAATATTTAAAGCCGCGGATACGACGATTGCCATTTTATCTGTTTTCCGGGCATATTCCGGAAACTTGGAAGCGGCCTGGTTAACCTCGCTGATTAGGCGATTGGCAACCTGCCGTGCATCTATCCGGCTGTCAGGATCAACCTTGAATTTAAAATGTTCCCCCAATAATTCAATAGTAATGATTTGTTCCAAGGGATTCAATCTTTCTTTGACAATTTTATTCTTCAGCCGCCTGATTCTCCGCCACACTATCGATCCTGGCAATTAAGCTGTCGATTTTGGACCGGATCTGGTCTTTCTGTTTTGAAAAATTATTCTCGATTTCAGTCTTTTGCTCCAGTTCCGATTCCAGCCGCCTTATCCTTTCGGACAAATCGGCGTTATCCTGCTCAAGGCTTTTACATCGCGTAATTAAACTGTCAACCTTTTCCACAAGACTGTCGAGCTGAAGCATCACTTCATCTGTTTCCACTGTCTCACCTCATTTTTAGTATATAAAATTCACAGAAAAGAAAGTCAAGGTTTTTCATTTTCAAGGATTATGGATTCCACCTTTTCAAGATCATCCCGGGTATTTATGCCCCACATCTCGCTGGTGTCGCCACAGAGCATCAATTCGATCTTTTTGCCCGCCTTGGCCGCAATGCCTACTATATCGGTCAAATACATTTCATTCTGGGCATTGTCAGTTCCGATCCTGCCTAGGGCGTTTTTTAAAAACCTCCTGTTTATACAATATATGCCTGTATTAACAGTATTTATTTTTTTTTCCTCCTCATTGGCGTCGGCCTGCTCAACTATACGCTCTACACTGCAGTCTGCTTTCTGCTTGATTCTGCCGTAGCCTGAGGGATCATCCAGTCTGGCCCCCAGAACAGTAACTGCGGGATCGCGGCTTATATGGCTCCGAACGAGCCTATCCAGTGTTTTTGATTTAATAAGCGGGACATCGCCGCATAACACGACCACATGCTCCACATGATCCTCTATGGCTGGAAGCGCGCACAGCGCAGCATGACCGGTACCAAGCTGCCGCTCCTGGACGGCAAATTCCACATCGGCATGGGCGGAAACAAGGGCTTTGACTTTCTCGGCCTGAATCCCTATTACAACCACGATGTTGCTGCCTGCAATACGAACCGCCGCATCTATCACATAAAGGATCATTGGCCTGCCAGCCACGGAGTGCAGCACTTTTGCCCTCTGTGATTTCATCCTGCTACCTTTGCCGGCGGCTAAAATTATTACCGCGACCCGGTTTTCAATCGGTTCTGCTCTCAATTATTCTCCCGTGACACCAAAAGGGCAAACCAATCGGATTGATTTGCCCTTTTGAAATTTTCAGATAGTTATACAACAAGCCGCATGCCGGCTTACAGATGCCGGTCTTGCCAAAAATCAGTGCAAGGTTCCTCCGCCTTCTGCTATCTTCATTCTTGTAAGCGCTCGATGAAGGGCCGCCTGCGCTCTGGTATAATCCAGGGTTTCCTCTCGTTCTTCCAGCCGCTTTTTGGCCCGATCATATGCGGCTTTGGCCCTTTCATAATCAATATCTTCCTTGAGTTCGGCGGATTCTGCAAGAATTGTAACTCTGTCAGGCAATGCCTCGGCAAATCCTCCGCTTACAAATGCATATTTGTCGCTGCCTCCTGAATCCCGGTAATGTACTTTTCCCACTTCAAGAGAAGTCAGAAAGGGGGTGTGTCCGGCAAGGACACCGAATTCTCCCAGGGCGCCGGGTGCCATCACGATCTGGGCCGATTCACTGACAACGTATTTTTCCGGAGTCACTATCTCAATTTTGATATTTTCAGCCATGCGAAATTCCCCTTAAAGCTTATGATGAGGAGGCCATTTTGTTGGCTTTTTCCACCGCCTCATCAATTGTCCCTACCATATAGAAAGCCTGTTCGGGCAAATCGTCATGCTTGCCTTCGCAGATTTCCTGGAAAGCCCTTATTGTATCGGCAATCTTTACAAAAGCCCCCTTAAGACCTGTAAAGGTTTCCGCAACGTGGAAGGGCTGGGACAAAAACCGCTGAATTTTTCGTGCGCGGGCAACGGTGATTTTGTCCTCGTCAGAGAGTTCCTCCATACCCAGAATCGCGATGATATCCTGAAGGTCTTTGTATCGCTGCAGAATTGTCTGAACCTCACGCGCCACCCGGTAATGCTCCTCACCGATAAAATTTGAGTCAAGTATCCTGGAGGTTGAATCCAAGGGGTCAACAGCCGGGTAAATTCCCAGCTCCGCGATCTGCCTGGAAAGAACCACTGTTCCGTCCAAATGCGCAAATGTAGTTGCAGGCGCCGGGTCTGTCAGGTCGTCTGCAGGCACGTACACACACTGGACTGCTGTAATGGAACCCTTGTCCGTGGAGGTAATCCTCTCCTGCAGATCACCGAGCTCGACCGCCAGGGTTGGCTGGTAGCCGACCGCCGAAGGCATACGTCCAAGAAGCGAAGACACTTCCTGGCCGGCCTGGGTAAAGCGGAAGATATTATCAATAAAAAGAAGAACGTCCTGACCCTCTTCATCACGGAAATACTCCGCACTGGTCAGAGCTGAAAGGGCAACACGCATCCGGGCGCCCGGAGGCTCGGTCATCTGGCCGTAGACCAGGGCAGCCTTGGGCAAAACGCCGGAATCTTTCATTTCGTGGTAAAGGTCGTTTCCTTCGCGGGTTCTTTCGCCAACGCCTGCAAACACGGAAATACCGCCGTGATGCATGGCGATGTTGTTGATCATTTCCATCATGATAACGGTTTTTCCTACGCCTGCACCGCCGAACAGCCCCATCTTTCCCCCGCGGGGAAAGGGCACGAGCAAATCAATAACCTTGACCCCTGTCTCGAGCACCTGTACCGATACATCCTGCTCGGTCAGGGATGGAGCCTCCCTGTGAATTGGCATCATGCGCTCTTGGCCGACCTCACCCAGTCCATCGACCGGTCGTCCAACCACATTTAAAACACGCCCGAGCGCCGGTTCTCCCACCGGCATCATTATCGGGCTTCCTGTATCCTTGACCGGCATTCCACGCACCAGGCCGTCGGTAATGTCCATTGCAACCGTACGCACCACGTTGTCGCCAAGGTGCTGAGCGACTTCCACGATCAGGTTATCCTCCTGATCGTTGATGGCGGGGTTTGAAATCAAGAGGGCGGTCAGGATTTCGGGCAGTTTGCCCTGCTCAAACTCCACGTCAACCACAGGCCCCATTACCTGTGTAATCTTACCCATATTCTCTGCCATGAATAGACCTCCTATTTATATAACACAAAAATTCACTGTGCGGATTATCCCCGAAGGGCTTCGGCGCCGCCGACGATATCCATAAGTTCCATAGTAATAGCTTGCTGCCGGGCCTTGTTGTATGCAAGGGTCAGGCTTTCAATCATATCATCGCAAGCCTTGGTGGCATTGTCCATTGCACGCATACGGGATGCATGCTCACTGGTAGAAGTCTCCAGAAGTGCATTGTAAAGCTGAATGGCCACATTCCGGGGCAGCATTGCATTGAGCAGCTCCTCCGGGGATGGCTCGCAGATATGCTCCGGCATGTAACCTTTCTCCTCTTTATTCTCCTCCGCCTTTTCAGCGGCTTCTTCCATTACAGGAATGGGTAAAAGCTGCTGAACAGCCGGAGGCTGGCTTGCCATGCTCAAAAACCTTGAAAATACGACATGGACCTCGTCGTATTCTTCCTCCAGGAAGCCGTTTATCAGTTTCTGCGCGGCTGTGGAGGCCACGTTAAATCCGAATTTGCCGCCCACGATACCCAGGTGTTCCTCGACTATGGTAAACTTCTGCTTGCGGCACCAATCACGACCTTTTTTGCCGAAATTTGTAAACGACACGTTTATGCCGCTTTTGGTCCTTTCTTTCGCGAATTCTTCTGCCGTCTCAATAAGTTTGGTGTTAAACCCACCGCATAGACCTCTATCAGAGGTCAGAAGAACAATATGTACGTTTTTGACCTCTTCGCGGGCATCAAGCAGGGGACTGGACTCATCTGCCGATCTTCCGGCGATATTGGCAAGCACCTCTGCGAACTTTTCCGCATAGGGATGGAAGGCTGTCATGGCCGCCTGTGCACCCCGCAGCTTTGAGGAGGCGACCATATTCATGGCCTTTGTAATCTGCTTGGTCTTTTTGACGCCGTTTATCTTTGATTTTACTTCTTTTAGGGATGCCATATCTCGATTCGCCTTATTCGCTTATGGTTCCGGTTGGAGGATCTGCCCCCGGGCTACGCAAGTGCGGCCTTGAATTCGTCAGTATATTCCCTGAAGGCCTGCATCATTTTCTGGTCCAGCTCATCGGTGATCTCGCGTTTTTCAGCTATATCAGACAAAATTTCCGGATAACGGGTTTCGACAAACTGAAACAGTCCTGCCTCGTATTTGGCAAGCTCGTTTGTGGGAAGCTCGTCAAGGAATCCCTTTGTGCCGGCATAAAGGATAACAACCTGTTTTTCCAACGGCAAAGGCTGGTACTGGGGTTGCTTTAAAATCTCCACAAGCCGCTCTCCGCGCAGAAGCTGCTTCTGGGTGGCAGCATCGAGATCAGAACCAAAGGCGGCAAAGGACTCAAGTTCGCGATACTGGGCAAGATCGAGCCTGAGCGTCCCGGCAACCTGCTTCATGGCCTTTTCCTGGGCTGCACCGCCGACCCGGGAAACAGAAAGCCCTACGTTGATGGCCGGCCGAACACCCGCAAAAAACAGGCCGGGCTCCAGGTAAATCTGCCCGTCTGTAATGGAAATCACGTTTGTGGGAATATAAGCTGAAACATCGCCTGCCTGGGTTTCAATAATCGGAAGGGCTGTAAGGGAGCCGGCACCGAGTTCATCGTTTAGTTTGGCGGCCCTTTCCAAAAGGCGTGAATGGTTGTAAAAAATGTCGCCCGGATAAGCTTCGCGGCCGGGAGGCCGGCGCATAAGAAGAGATACCTGCCGATAAGCGGCAGCCTGCTTTGAAAGGTCGTCATAAACAACCAGGGCATGTTTGCCGTTGTCCCGGAAATATTCCCCGATGGCGCATCCGGCATAAGGGGAAATGTACTGCAGGGTTGCAGGGTCGCTTGCGCAGGCGGAGATAATGGTGGTATATTCCAGCGCACCGTGATTTTCGAGGGTTGCAACAACCTGAGCCACTGTAGAACGTTTCTGGCCGGTGGCCACATAGATGCAGTGAACACCCCTGCCTTTCTGGGCAATAATGGCGTCTATCCCGACTGCTGTCTTCCCGATCTGGCGGTCGCCGATGATAAGCTCGCGCTGTCCTCTGCCCACCGGAGTCATTGCGTCAATGGCCTTTAAACCTGTATAAAGCGGCTCATGAACGCTTTTGCGGTCGATAACCCCCGGGGCAACCATTTCGATACGTCTGTACTCATCTGCCTCAATCGGACCCTTGCCGTCTACAGGCTCGCCAACGGCGGAAAGAACGCGACCCGAAACAGCGTCACCAACCGGAACCTGGGCAATCCGTCCGGTTCTCTTGACAATGTCGCCTTCCTTGATATCCGTGTCCTCACCCATAATAGCGACACCGACATTGTCTTCTTCAAGGTTCATTGCCAGGCCAAGCACCCCGTTGGGAAATTCCACAAGCTCCAGGGCCTGAACTTTTTCAAGACCATAGACGCGGGCGATACCGTCACCAACCGAAAGGATGATCCCGGTTTCGCTCAGTTCGACCTTTTTGTCAAACTCTTGAATCTGATCCCTGATAATCTGGCTGATTTCTTCGGCTTTTATTTCCATTAGACACTCTCACCCCTTTTTAAAGATTCACGCATATTTTTTAACTGTGTCCTTATACTGCCATCCAATACAAGGTCCCCTATTTTAGTCATCACTCCGCCGATTAAATCCGGATCCCTGCTCGATTCCAGGATCACTTCCCTGCCGGTCATTTTCGACAGGGACTGACGAATCTTCTCAAAAGAATCGGGCGAAAGATCTGTTGCTGAAACCAGTTCCGCCCGGATAACGCCTTTAAGCTCATCTGCGAGTCTGTGGTAATGCTCTTCTATGTCCCGAAGGTAATCAAAGCGCTTTTTCCTGAAAAGAAGATTAATAAAGGATCTCATTACTGCGGAAATGTCAATTTTGTCAAGCACCGTTTCCAGTAGCTTCCTTCGTTTTTCCATATCATGGAGAGGATTGGTTACTGCCTGTTCAAAGGCCGGCTGGGCATCGAGCAACCCTATGAATCCCCGAAGTTCTTCCCGGTAGTTTTCCGCCCGGCCGTCTTCCTTTGCAACAAGAATCAGGGCCTTTGCATAGCGTTTTGCGATAGCTGAGCTTCTCACTTTGTCACCACCTTGTCTAAATATTCCTGTACAAGCTTTTCCTGATCGTCAGGGGTTGTTATTTGCCTGAGCTTCTGCTCTGCCTTTTCCATGGCTTTGTCAAAGACCTCGGTTTCAAGCTGAAGTTTTGCCTGGGCAAATTCGCGCTCTATATTCTTTCTTGCCTGTTCTTCAAGTTTATTTGCGGCGTCTTCCGCCTCCCTGAGTATCTGATCCCTCATGTTTTCACCCTGCCTGCGATAATCCTCGACAATTTTTTCGGATTCACGGCTCAGAGCGGCAAGACGCTCATTATATTCTTCGAGTTGCTTTTCGGCGGCCTGCTTCTGGTTCTCAAGATCCTCAAGCTGCTCACGAATCACGCGGATACGGTCGCCAAAGAACTGTTTTACAGGCTTTCTGAGAAGGAAAACAAGTATCGCGGCAAGTACCACGAAATTGATAACCCGGTAAGTATCCGTTGCCATCCATCCGCCTTCATCGGCCGCAGATGCGGTACCGGCAAGCGTTATGAACAGAACCCCGGCAAGCAGAATCACGGCCGGCGAGCATGAAAATTTAAATTTTTTTAGAATCATTGCACGGCCCTCCCGAGAATCTTTTCACTGATTTGATCCGCAAACTGATCAATCTGGGGCTCCAGGGATTTTCTGACCTCTTCTGCCTCACGGGCCACTCTTTCCCTGATTTCGGCCAGATCCTGCCTGGCCTTTTCATTGATCTGTTCGATCTTCTTGCGCTCCTGCTCCCGGGCCTGCTCTTCTATGGCTTCTTTTTCCTTAAGCCCTTTTTCACGCGCCTCTTTGATGCCGGAGTCAATCGCTTTTTGCTTTTCCTCAGCATCCTGTTCATATCTTGAAACGCCTTGTTCAAGGCCCTCCATTTTTTCCTTCCGCCGTGCCATTATCCCCCGTATCGGCCGATACAGGACGAGATTCAAAGCCCAGATGAGAACAATGAAATTTACCATCTGGATTACAAGGGAGCCATCAATACTTATCATGAATCAACCTCCGCATTCATACTAAACCCGTAGCCAGTTTATACGCCGGAACCGATTAATTTAAACACCACCACATAGCATCAACATTCCTGTCTTGTCAAATATTTTTGGTATTTTTTTCTATGAACTGACAAACCTTCTCATACTGATATTCAACAGAAGCCCGATCCCCAGAAGCACAGTGACAAGCGATGATCCGCCGTAGCTTACAAGAGGAAGCGGCATTCCCACCACCGGCATCACCCCCATGACCATTCCTATGTTAATTATGCTCTGCCAGAATATCATTGAGGTTATGCCGACGGCCATTATGGTGCCGAAAGCATCCCTGCAGACATAGGCTATGTTCAGGCCGAATGATATGAGCAGCAGATATATAATCACCAGAAAAATTGACCCTGCAAAGCCGAATTCCTCGGCAATAACCGTAAATATAAAATCAGTATGCTGCTCGGGCAGAAAAGAAAGAATATTCTGTGTTCCCTCCATATAGCCCTTGCCGTAGAGCATTCCGGAACCCACCGCGATTTTCGACTGAAGAATATGGTAACCGGCTCCGAGTGCATCCTTTTCAGGGAAAAACAGCATCATGACTCGCGTGCGCTGATAGTCCTCAAGCAGGTACCATCCAAGCGGCAAAGCTATAACCACCAGAACTGCAAGAGCATAAAAAGTTCGGCGCTCAATCTTGACAAAAAACGTCATGGACGCAGCCACAAGCACAATTATGCCAGCAGTGCCAAGGTCAGGCTGAAGTGCTATGAGCAGAAACGGCAGCCCTGTTATTAACAGGGCAGGAGCCAGATCTTTTAAAACGAGTCCTTCAGGTTTTATACGACGGGCGTAATAGCGTGCAAGAAGCAACACCACTGCAAGCTTCATGGGTTCCGAGGGCTGCAGATTGAAAGGGCCGAATCCAAGCCACCGGGTGGAGCCTCCGATGGTTTTGCCGAAAGCCTGCACCATAACAATTATCAAAAGCAGGAGACATAGCGCATAAATAACAGGGGCCCATCGCTCCAACCGCCTGTAGGAAAACATGAAGCTGAAAATCATCAGGACTAGACCCGCGGCAAACCACACCGCCTGCCTTATATAAAGACCTGTTCCGGGATTGTAATCACCTGCGTTGAGCGCGCTGTAAATAAGCAGGATGCCAATGGAGCCCAGAAGCAGGGTAATTCCCAGCAACCACCAGTCAAAATACTGGATAAGCCGACGATCAAACATAAAAAACCCGCATATAATATTTAGTTTTAAAACCGCAGCTTTGGATTGATTTTAAAATATTTATTATTATGGTATTAATGCGGAAAATGCAAGCTGTTTTGCCAAACCCAACATGTTTTATAATTTTATAACGGAGGCAATATGACGAGCAGAGTTTATTTCATGGACTTCAGGGCGACCTACAAGGACAGCGGAGTCAAAAAACTCCGGCGGCTCATTGATACAGCAGGACTGGGCGCATGCATAAAGAGCCGCGATTTGGTTGCCCTTAAACTTCATTTCGGAGAACTCGGCAACACCGCCTTTATTCGCCCGGTATATCTTCGCCACTTGGTTGATACTGTAAAGGAGGCAGGGGGCGTACCTTTTCTTACCGACGCAAACACCCTGTATGCAGGCAGCCGGGGAGATGCCGTGCACCACCTTACCACCGCCGTGTCCAACGGATTTGCCTATTCGGTTGTAGAGGCTCCCATGATAATCGCAGACGGCCTTCGCGGAAAAACCGAAACCCCGATTGAAATAAACCAGAAGCAATTTAAAGAGGTATATATCGGCACAGAGATAGTAAACGCGGATGCCATGCTTTCTGTTGCTCATTTCAAAGGCCACGAGCTTTCAGGCTTTGGCGGTGCGATAAAAAACATCGGTATGGGTTCTGCGTCAAGACGCGGAAAAATGCAGCAGCACTCAGGCATTGAACCAAAAGTCAAAAAGAAAAAATGCATCGGATGCGGAGACTGTGCCGAACACTGCGCGTCAGGGGCTATCGGGATAATGGATGAAATAGCTCAGATAGATCCGGAAAAGTGCATAGGATGCGGAGAATGCATCCTGGTTTGCGAACAGGAGGCCATCCAGGCAAAATTTGCCCAGTTCGGGGAGGATTTCCTGGAGAGAATGGTGGAATACACCATGGGAGTCCTGAGAAACAAAAAAGACAAAACACTTTGTATCAACTTTATAAATCACGTATCGCCAGCCTGCGACTGTGTTCCCTACAATGACGCCCCTATAGTGCGCGATATCGGAATAGTAGCATCCACCGATCCCGTTGCAATAGATCAGGCAAGCGTGGATCTCGTAAACAATGAACCTGCGCTGCCCGGATCATGCCTCTCCACGCACACGGATGCAGGCGCGGACAAATTCGGGGGCGTCTACCCGAAGGTGGACTGGAGCCATCAACTGGTCTATGCGGAGCAATTGGGATTGGGCACACGGCAGTACGAGCTGGTGAAAATATAAACACAAAATCCAAAGCAATGCAGCGTGCTTAGCCGTACGTGAAATTCTTCAGAAATTGCGCGTAACGCAGATATTGTGCTTTTTACAGTGCCATCAATATTTGGTGTTCGGATTTGTTTCTGGACTCAATGTCGGGATTTCTGATTTACAAAAAATCACTCATTCCTGGCCCCGGGCACCTGCACGAATGCCGAATCCGGAAAAAAGCAGTAGGGACATTTTTCCGGGGGCTTGTCGTAGTAATGCATATATCCGCACACCCGGCAACGCCAGGCTCCCGTATACGAAGAATCATGGGAGCCGATTTCATCAGGATGCACGCTCCGGTGTACCGGCAGCTCTTCGAGCCCTGGCATGACAGGTTTATAGCTGGTTAATGCATGGCCGGCAACTATCATGCGCTGTATTTCACTTGTTCCCTCGTAAATAGGATAGACACGCATATCCCGGAACAGTTTTTCAACCGGATAAAAGCGTGTATATCCGTAGCCCCCGAATACCTGCAGAGCCTCATTTGCGACCTGAACGGCCGCCTCGGTTGCATAGAACTTGGAAATGGAAGCCGAGACCGTTGGGTCCATGCCCTGGTCTGCCTCCCAGGCGGCCTTTAGTACCAACAGACGGGAAGTTTCAATCTTTTGATACATCTCTGCGATCTTGAACTGGATGGCCTGGAAATCCGACAGTTTTGAACCAAAGGCCCGCCTTTTTTTCGCATAGTCGATTGCGAATTCCATGGCTGAGCGTGCGGCACCGGTTGCAAAAGACCCAATAGGGGGCCGGGTGCGGGAAAACGTATTCATGGCCAGTGCAAAACCTTTTCCCGGAGGTGCAAGCATGTTTTCCTTCGGGACCCTTACCTTGTTGAAATGCACACCTGCTGTATTGGAATTACGCTGACCGAGCTTAGGTATTGGCCTTCCGGTTTCCACACCGTCGAATTGTTTTTCAACCAGAAATGCACAGATACCCTCATGCTTGCTCTCAGGGTCAACCGTTGCAAAAATAGTGAAATAATCGGCAATTCCGCCGTTTGTAACCCAGTACTTGGTGCCTTCCAATATATAGTGGTCGTCTTTTTCGACCGCTTTGCACTTGATGCCCGAGACATCCGACCCCATGGTGGGCTCTGAGGTTGCAAAGCTTATAAGATTAAATGAATTTACAAACCTGGGAAGATATTTCTTTTTTGCGTCCTGGTTGTCGCACAGAATAAGCGGCTCGAGTCCCAGGGAGTTGTCAAACAGAGACGTTGCTATACCGGGGCATGCGGCTGCGATCTCCTCGGTAACTATGCATCCGTCAACGATTCCACGTCCCTCTCCACCGTAATCTTCAGGAATCATACCTGTAGAAAGACCGGCTTGGAATGCTTCTTTTAAAATTTCAACAGGAGTCTCATCTTTTTCATCGTAATAGGCTGCAATGGGAAGAACCCGGTTTAACGCAAATTCGCGCGCCTTTAGCTGCAGCTGCTTTTGTTCTTCAGACAAACTAAAATCCAGCATAACCCCTCCCATCCTGAAATTTGAACTTCGAGTGCCGAAACCTTAAAACGGATTTCGTCACACGGATTATACCGCAATCGCTCCCTGCTTTACGCCGTGGCTTTCTTTGCCTTCTGTATCTTGGCCCAGGTGTCGCGCAGGGTTACAATCCTGTTAAACACCGGTTGGCCCGGAGCAGAATCCCTGTGATCAACGTAGAAGTACCCCAGCCTTTCAAATTGGTATCTCTGCTCAGGCGGCGCATTTTCAAGTGCCGGTTCAAGCATGCAATCTGTGATTGTCTCCAGGGACTCGGAATTGAGACAAGCCATGAAATCGTCTTTTTCCCCGGGATTTTCCACAGTAAACAGGTGATCATAAAGGCGCACTGTGTGCTGAACTGCATGGGCGGCTGATACCCAGTGCATTGTGGCCTTTACTTTTCGCCCGTCAGGAGCGTCTCCACCCCTGGTTTCGGGATCATATGTGCATCGCAGTTCAACTATCCCTCTGGCGTCATCACGGATCACATCGGTGCAGCGTATAAAATATGCATAGCGGAGCCTTACTTCGCGGCCAGGGGCCAGACGGAAAAACTTTTTTGGGGGATCTTCCATAAAGTCGTCACGCTCTATGTATATGACTTTTGAAAAAGGAACCTCACGGGTTCCCATGCTGCTGTCTTCAGGGTTGTTTATGGCGGTGAGCATCTCGGTTTCATTTTCAGGATAGTTTTCAATTACCACCCGAAGAGGCCTCAGAACGGCCATGACCCGCATGGCGTGCCTGTTTAAATCCTCGCGCACACAATGCTCAAGTAAAGCAAGGTCCACCATGCTGTCGCGTCTTGCAACCCCTATTCGCTCGCAGAAATCGCGAATGGATGCCGGTGTATACCCGCGCCTTTTAAACCCGGATATGGTGGGCATTCTCGGATCATCCCAGCCGTCCACATGCTCCTCTTCAACCAGCCTGATAAGTTTGCGTTTGGATAGTACCGTGTGAGAAAGGTTAAGCCTTGCAAACTCTATCTGCTGCGGATGATAAACATCCAGTTTGTCCAGTATCCAGTCATAGAGTTCCCGGTTGTTCTCAAATTCAAGGGTGCACAGGGAATGTGTTATGCCCTCTATGGAGTCGGAAAGACAGTGAGCAAAATCATACATGGGATAAATACACCATTTGCTGCCGCTCCTGTGATGATGCCTGTGACGAATCCTGTAGAGCGTAGGATCCCTCATAACAATATTGGGCGAGGACATGTCTATTTTCGCCCGGAGTACGCATTCGCCTTCTGCGAATTCCCCCTGCCCCATTTTCTCGAAAAGCTCAAGGTTTTCCTCCACAGAGCGCTCACGGTAAGGGCTTGGGATCCCCGGCTCGCTTAAAGTGCCCCGATACTGCCTGATCTGATCGGGGCTCAGGCTATCAATATACGCATTTCCGGATTTTATAAGCTCAAGGGCATATTCATAGAGCCGGTCAAAATAATTTGATGCAAAATACTCATGGCCACCCCAGTCAAAACCCAGCCACCTTACATCCTCCTTGATGGAGTCCACATATTCAAGGTTTTCTTTCATGGGGTTGGTGTCATCAAAACGCAGGTGGCATCTTCCCTGATATTGAAGGGCCAGGCCGAAATTCAGGCATATGGACTTGGCGTGCCCGATATGCAGATACCCGTTTGGTTCCGGAGGGAACCGGGTCACAACCTTCCCCCCGTATTTGCCGCTTGCAACATCTTCCTCTACTATCTGCCTTATAAAATTACCCCGCTCTGATACTGGTGGATCGGTTTTATCACTTTTTTCTCCGCGGCCGGTATTCATTTAACTTACTCCTGATCATCCGCACTCTGGGCGGATTTTTCATTTTCATAAGGATTCAAGTAAGTAAGCATCATTTCCTTTGCAAGGGGACCGGCTTCAGAAGCCCCTCCCCCCCCGTGCTCAACAAAGACCGATACAACTATCTCAGGGTCATCGCTGGGCGCATATCCAACGAACCAAGCATGGGTAAGATGCTCCTTTAAAATCTTTTCGCCTTCATCCATATCGTCAAGCCTGCTCCCTATTACCTGAGCAGTCCCGGTTTTCCCGCTTATCGATGTTTTCTCCGACCTGACATGGGAATAGGCCGTGCCTTTGCGATCATTTACTGCATCATATAGACCTTTTTTTATTATTTCAAGGGTTTCCCTGCCGGCCGGAAGCTCTCCCGCAGTCTCGGGTACGGATTTCTCCACAGTTGTACCGTTAACAGACATTACGGATTCCATTATATTGGGTTTGTATAAAGTTCCGCCGTTTGCCGTAGCTGAATATAGCACCGCCATCTGGAGCGGAGTTACGAGGTTGTATCCCTGGCCTATGGCAACTGACAGATTCTCTCCCGGTTGCCATGGAGTGCCCACAGTATTCTGCTTCCATTCAGAGGTTGGAATCAGACCCTTTGATTCCTTTGCCAGATCTATTCCTGTTTTATCGCCGAGTCCGGAGGATTCCGCATAACGTGCAATCGCATCCACACCCAGGGCCTTGCCGGCTTCATAAAAATAAACGTCGCACGACTCGGTGATTGCTTCAATAATGTTCATCTCGCCGTGACCCTGGTCTTTCCAGCACCTATAGGTCCGGTTGCCGAATCTGAGAAATCCGGGACAGTAAACGGTTCTGCCGGGACTCATAACCTCTTCTTCCAGAGCAGCCATGGCAGTGACGATTTTATATGCGGAAGCCGGAGGGTATCGACCCTGGATGGCCTTGTTGCTCAGGGGACGCTCCGAATCTGTCATAAGATCACGCCACTGCTTGCCGCTCATCCCGTTGATAAACGCTTTCTGCCTGAATCCGGGACTGCTGGCCATAGCCAGCACATCTCCGGTTTGGGGATCCATCGCTACTATGGCTCCGTTTTTACCGCTGAGCAATGCCTCGGCTTTCTGCTGGAGCCTGAAATCTATCGTCAAATAAAGATTATGCCCCGCTTTTGACGGCTCCTTTTCAAGCACGCTTACCACCTGACCGGTGGCATTTACCTGGACAACCCTTACGCCCGGCACCCCGCTTAAATGCTTTTCAAAAGCTTTTTCAGCCCCGAACCGGCCCACAAGGTCATTGCCGCGCTTATCCGGATAAACCTCTGACTTGAGTTCCTTTTCGGAAATCTGTCCCAGATAGCCAATCAGGTGAGCAGCCAAAGGTTCATAAATATAATTCCTTTTCGTGCCAGTGGCAACGGCAACACCGGGAAGCTCATAGCTGTGCGAAAGAATCACGGCCATCAGATCACGGTCTATATCCTTTTCCACAACCACCGGCGCATAACCGTAGGGTCCCCTGTTGCTCTGCACCAGGTTTTCCACCTCGTCGGCCTCCACTTCCGCGAGTTCGGAAAGTCTTTGGGCGGTTTCTTCAAGGAAACGAACATCGTTGGGAATTACCTGAAGGTCATATGAGGGTCGGTTGTCGACTAGCAAACGTCCTGTTCTGTCGTATATAAGGCCGCGCAGCGGCTCTATTCGCTGCTTTCTGAGACAGTTGTTAGACGACAGCTCCCTGTAGTGTTCCCCCTTTACTATCTGAAGATAAAAAAGCCTGGCCGCAAAAAGGAGAAACACAAACAAAACAAGAAGCATTCCAACCAGAAGCCTTTTTCTGAACCAGTCATGATCTGTTTTCTGTATGTATCCGTTTTCCATAAAAATACTGACCACTATTCCCGTAAGGCGGAGGGCCTCTCAACAATCCCGTCTATCCGCTGTGTCTCCGGCTGTAATCTGCAAAACACCGCTTAAAGCCCAGCCATAAAAACGGGGCGGTGACCATAGTCCAGAAAATCTGCAAAAGGATAATCTGAAGACTTTGAATGGTAAAAAACCCGCGGGAGGAACCTGCGACAACTGCTATAATGAATATGATATTCTGGAACAAAACGCCCAACACCGCCAAAAGAGAAAACAGCAGATGGTCCTTTATTCCAACCCAGCGGCCTACGCGCCGAAAAGCCAGGAACACCCAGAGATACGTAGTCAGGTAAACCCCTATGGGTGCCCCCGAGAGCATATCCATTACCAGCCCGGCTGCGGCCAGAACAACCAGGCCTTCACACAAAGGTTTGTAGAGACTCAGATAAACGGCAAACGGCACAAGAAAATCATAAAATCTCAGAGCCTGTGGCATGTACGGTAAAATACTGGTCTGGATTATCACCAGCAATACCGCAAGAATCAAATAGAACAGATATCGTATCAATTCAATACATCATCAATCTCGGGGGAATCCAATACCACCAGGACCTCCTCCAGTTTGTGGAAATCGGCATACGGCATGATTTTAACCTCCTGGAAAACCCCTGAATTCCGGCGGACAATTTTTAAAACCCTGCCGATGCGCAGGCCCTTGGGATGGACTCCGTCCAGCCCGGATGTTATAATTGTATCGCCTACCTTCACATCCTGTTTTCTTAATGCAAAATCAAATCTGCATTCATTACCGTCTGAAAGTCCGGCCACAACACCCCTTGCCCGGGTGCGCTGCACCAGGGCGTCCACCGCACTGTTTCGGTCAATGATCAAAAGCACCTTAGAATACCCGGAGGCCAGCTCAGTGACCTGCCCCACCACCCCGTCGGGAACCACAACTGAACACCCCTTTTTAACACCGTCTTCGCGCCCCTTGTCTATGATCACGCTTCTGTACCACGGAGAAGGGTCCCTTGCTACCACCCGTGCAGCCTGCAGATTCAGCTCGGAATCGGCTTTAAACCCCACCAGTTCTCTTAACCGTTCGTTGGCATGTCTTTGTTCGCTGCATTCGTGCAGTTCAAGCCTTGCCATTGCCAGCTTCCTGCGAAGCTCCCTGTTCTCCCCGGCTGTATCCACAAGGTAGAAATACTGCTCCCAGATATCACTTCCAAAATCGATACTCCGGCTTAAAACCGCCTGTGCAGGGGATACGAAGAACATGGCAGTTTCAGCTGCAGCGTCTGTAAAGGAAGCTTTCCGGATGTAGTTGAATGAGAAAACCACACCGTTTAGCACAATCAGGATGATAGCGCCTGCCGCAACCATAGTTTTCCTGGAAAACATTGCTCAGTCGATGACTACCTGTCGGAGGATATCTATGTTATCAAGAGTCTTGCCGGATCCCATTACAACGGTGGTCAGAGGATCTTCGGTGACAGTAATGGGCAGGCCGGTCTCTTCTCTTAACAATTTGTCCAGGTTTTTCAGCAGCGCTCCTCCTCCTGTCAGAACTATGCCCCTGTCCACGATATCTGCGGCAAGTTCCGGAGGGGTCTGCTCCAGGGCAATTTTTGTGGTCTCAACTATCGCGTCTATCTGCTCGGCAATGGCAACCCGGATCTCTTCCGAATCAATGGCCAGTATCTTGGGAATGCCCGACACCAGGTCCCGGCCCTTTACTTCGATGGTCTCGTAATTGTCGGAATCCGGATAAGCATTGCCGATGGTGGTCTTAATAATTTCCCCGCTTCGTTCTCCGATAAGAAGGTTGTATTTGCGCTTGACGTACTGGACAATGGCCGTATCCATCTTGTCGCCCGCCACCCGTATCGAACGGCTGTAAACAATCCCCGCAAGCGATATGACCGCAACTTCGGTTGTGCCGCCCCCCACATCCACCACCATGTTGCAGGTTGGTTCGGTAATGGGCATGCCTGCTCCTATGGCGGCGGCCATGGGCTCCTCGATTAAAAACACCTCTCTGGCGCCTGCAGATTCGGCTGCCTCCTTGACCGCCCGTTTTTCCACAGGGGTAATACCAGTGGGAACAGCCACAACAATTCTGGGACGGACAAAGGCCCTTCTGTTGTGCACTTTGTGGATAAAATGCCTGAGCATGGCCTCGGTGACATCGAAATCAGCAATCACTCCGTCGTGCATTGGACGGATTGCCACGATATTGCCCGGGGTCCGGCCGAGCATGTTCTTGGCTTCAAGCCCGACGGCCAGCACGCGGCTCTTGGAGCGTTCGTCTGTACGAACCGCCACAACGGATGGTTCGCTAAGAGCAATCCCCTTGCCTTTTACAAAGACCAGAGTGTTGGCCGTTCCCAGATCAATGGCAAGGTCGCTGGAAAATATCCCGAGCAATGAGTCCCAAAACAAGTTCGTACCTCCTTTTGTCATGTATGGATAATCTTAATTTTTTACCAAATCCGAACCCTGATGACAAGCGGAAAATAATCGTACAAAAATCAAAGGAACAAGGTTTTAAATTATTTTCCTTCCAGAATATCTTCAATTGCCGCATCATGTATGGCCGGTCTTAACAGGCGGATTTTCTGATTTTCACGGCACGGGCACACCCGGTTTGTCAGCAGAACCACGATAATAGATGAAGCAAGATCCATCCAGAATGAAACCCCGGTAAAACCAAGATGCCCGAAAGATCGAAGCGGGGTAAAATACCTGCCGGTACTTGAATCAGTTCGCGAAGGGACGTCAAATCCCGGTGCCCGCTCTGCATCATCGGGAATGATGAAAAATTTTTTCAAAACAGCCGCTGAAAATACCCTGCTTTCGGATCTGCCGTCTGCGGCAAGGAGCATGTCCGCGAGTATGTCAAAAACCGCGCGCGCTGTTCCAAAAAGCCCTGCATGGCCGGAGACGCCTCCGAGAGCTTCCGCGTTTTCATCATGGACCCGTCCGCATATCAAATCCCCTCCGGCAAAGGCTTCGGTGGGGGCAAACATCCTGTTTCTATGCTCCCGGGGAATCTCGCCCGGTATAAAAAAAAGATCCCTTATACCCATGGGGCGGTAAATGTATTCTTCGGCATACCTGTCAAGGGTTCTGCCTGATACTTGTTCGACAACCCATTGCAGGATCATGAATCCCGGGTCACTGTAAAGAGTGACGGTACCCGGTTCGTGAACCAGAGTTTCTTTTGCAAGAAGACCTCTTAGCCGCTGCTTTCTTGTTTCCGGGGCGAATCGTGCAAGCTCCTTATAATAAGGCCGGTGTTCAGGCAGTCCGGAATTGTGGCATAAAAGCTGCTCTATCCTTATTCCGGCCTTGTCTGATCCGGCAAATTCCGGAAGTATCTCCCCGAGCCGATCTTTGATGTTTATCCGGCCGGCGTCTACAAGATGCATAAGCGATGCCGCTGTTGCAAGCGGTTTTGTAAGGGATGCCAGATCATAAATCGTATCACGTGAAACCGGCCTCGCAGTGAAGGGATCAGAAACCCCGTAGGCCTTGTGGATAATTACCCTGTCATAGCGGGCCGCAAGCAGAACTCCCCCCGGAAATGCCTTTTCGTCCAGAGCATTCTGCATTATTGCATCACTCTTGTTCATATACCGCCGGCTCCGCAGGAATTCTCAGCACGGCGCCGCAACGCACTTCCGTGATAAGATAATATAAGAGAACCGCTGTCCAGGGTTGCCGGAATACCGAAAGGAAGGGTCATGTTGGGACTGCAGTGCCCTGCAGGAAAGCCGGTTACGACGGGAAACCGGCTGTCCGCAAACAGATCCGCAAAAATGCGGTCAACTTCCCCTGGCGGGCCGCAATTCTTAAACGACCCTGCAGCAATCCCGGCAATGCCTTCAAAACAACCCGCAAATTTCATCTGGGTAAGCATCCGGTCAATACGGTACGGTTTTTCGCCGGTATCCTCAACAAACAAAATACAGCCCGTAAAATCAGGAACATACGGTGTTGCAAGCATGTGGCACAGGGTCGCCAGATTACCCCCGATCACCGGCCCCCCGGCCCTGCCTTCCCGGATCACACGGCCTTCTATCGCCCTGATCCCAAGGGGACGGAAATCTCCCAGGGCTCTTGACAATCCCTCTATGGTATCAGTATCAGCGTCTGCTAGGGATGCGGCTACCGGACCATGAAGAACCGGCATGGCGCATCTGAAATGAATGGCAACCAGCAGCGCGGTAACATCGCTGCATCCTATAAAGATCTTAGGCGTTTTTGAAACGGCCTCGTAATCGATCTCCGGGAGCAGGCGCAGCGAGCCGAACCCTCCGCGCACAGCCCAAAGAGCCCTGATATCCGGGGATGCAAAAAAATCATGAAGCTCGCGAGCCCGCTCCTCTGCAGGGCCTGCAAAGTAGCCGTTTTTATGAAAAATACGCTCTGTATAAACAGGCTCAAACCCCATGCGCCTGACAACCTCAATGCCCCGGTAAAATCGATCCACGTCAAAAGGACTCGCAGGGGCAACCATGCCTATGCGGTCTCCCGGCTTAAGAGGTTCCGGATACTGAAGCGCCATTAATTTTCGCCTGTCGAGTATGGTTTGGAGTATGCAATGGTTTAATCA
>JBKHFD010000020.1:0-23630 GCA_046540355.1 Desulfobacterales bacterium | reverse complement strand
TTCATAACTTAAACCTCCCGTATTTCATTAAGAGTTTAATGGTGATTTTTTTAACCGTTCCCTTTCATGGCAATTGTGTTTAATAATAGTATGCAGGAGACAAAATAACAATACCTTCTTGCTGTTACGGGAAGTTCGGTCCCATAAACCCATTGACATTTGGGCGGCTTCCGTGCACTTTATCAATGATCAGACATAAAATTTTGTGAACGCAGTTTTAATTCTTTATTATTGCAAGAATATGAACGCCAGAGAGAAAGGGGTCGGATTATGGTTGAGGAACACGTGATACGCGGTATAAAGGACATAGAGGAAATTGAGAAAGTACCTTATACCCAACGCGCCAAAGAAAAAAGCACTATCGAGCTTCTTGAAAAAGGCGCGCTTATCAACCCTGAAGCCACTGCCATAAGTTTTTTAATGGACGGCGATTCCTATGATAAGCCGGTGACCATTTCCTACAGCCAGTTTATAGGCAGGATACGCCAGACTGCTAATATGCTCTGGGATCTGGGGGTGGGTCCGGGGGACGTGGTAACCTATGTTCTGCCGAACCTTCCCCAGACCCATTATGTACTGTGGGGGGCGGAAGCCGCGGGCATTGCAAATCCCATTAATCCGCTGCTGGAGCCTGCCGTTATGAAGGATATTTGCACATCCGCAGGTACAAAAATCCTGGTGGCACTCGGGGAGGTCCCCGGAACCGATATCTGGCAGAAAGTCAGTTCAATCAAAAATGAGATCCCCACCCTGGAGCATGTGGTTTGCGTAATGGGGGGTTCGGACAAGGGGGAGAACATTATAAGCTATGACGAAGCTGTTGAATCCTACCCCCCGGATAAGTATACTTTCAGCCGCGATATTGATCCGGATGAAATTGCCTCGCTTTATCATACAGGCGGCACAACAGGCACTCCCAAGCTGGCCAGGCGGAGTCATTATAACGAAGTGGTCATGTCCTATGATCTTCAGATCATGGGGGGGTATACAGAGAATTCAACACTGCTCTGCGGCCTGCCGCTGTTTCACTGCAACGGAACCCTTGTTACCGGACTGGGTCCGTTTTCCTTCGGCGCCCATGTGGTTCTTTTGTCTCCGATGGGGTACAGGGAACAGAGCATTATGAAAAATTTTTATAAAATTGTGGAAAAGTATCAGGCAGAGACCTTCTCGGCAGTACCAACGGTGCTCTCCATGCTCCTTGACATCCCGGTTGACGCCGACCTCTCATCTCTTAAATACGCAATAAGCGGGGCCGCCCCCCTGTCCGTGGAGCTTTTCAAAAGGGTCGAGGCCCATACCGGCATGAAAATTCTTGAAGGCTACGGTCTTACAGAAGGTGCTGTGGCTTCCGCCATGAACCCCAAGGACGGAGAGAGAAAAGTCGGCAGTATTGGTATCCGGATGCCTTATCAATCAATCAAGGCTGCTGTTCTCGATGAAAACGGCGAGTATGTTCGGGATGCGGAAACCGACGAGATAGGTGCAATCGCCATAAAGGGCCCCAACGTGTTTAAGGGTTACGTGGAGGAAACCCACAACAGGGGAATCTGGCTGCCGGACGGCTCCTTTAATACCGGAGATCTGGGCAGGATAGATGCGGACGGCTACGTATGGCTGACAGGAAGGGAAAAGGAACTGATAATCAGGGGCGGCCATAATATCGATCCCGCCCTCATAGAGGAGCCGATCTACAAAATGCCGGGTGTAAAAACAGTCGCCGCAGTGGGGCGCCCGGACCCGTATGCCGGGGAAGTGCCGGTGGTCTATGTCGAGACCGCCGAAGGTGCAGACCTGGACCAGGAAAAGATCCTGGATTGGGCGAAACAAAACGTAGGGGAAAGGGCGGCGGTCCCCAAGGAAGCAATCATATTCGATGAAATTCCGCTTACCCCCGTGGGAAAGATATTTAAGCCCGCCCTGCGCTGGGATGCAATAAGGCGCGCCTACGAAGAAGAGCTCTCCGCCCTGGAGGATATGGTTGAATCGCTGCGGGTTGAAGCCGGAGAGGACAAGGTGCACGGCACACAGGCAAAGATTTATGTCAAAACGGCTTCAGGAGTTGATATGGAGGCGGTCCGCAAAAAGATCGACGAACTCCTGGCCCGGTATACGATTCCCCATGTCGTCGAAGATATGAAATAATAAAAACCCCGGTTCCGGTTGGTATGAATGGCGCATTACGGATTCTGGAAAGGTTTTGTGTTATTTTCCCTTGACATCTTTTCTTTTCTTTGACAGATTTAAATATAAATTGTGAACAATGTTTTTGTTTCTTAAACATGATTGTAAAAAATGCCGGGAATTACATGCAAATCATTGGATAAAACCGAAAGAATCGCAAAAAGGGGATGGAAAAATGATAATGAAAAAAATGTTTTTTAATTGGTTTTTGATCCTGTCGTTTATGGCGGCTTTTGTAATGATTCCCCACGGAGGCTTTGCGGAGGAAGCGGATTCATCTTTTGATCCATCTGAAATGTCAGACATGTCAGATTTTGATCCCAATGATTTTGAGCAGCCCGAGGGCGATACCATAAAGATCGGGTACATGCAGATCATGAGCGGACCTGCAGCAGGCAACGGTGAGCTTTTCTGGCCTGTTGTAACATGGGTGGCCCATGATATAAACAAGCGCGGCGGCATAGAGGTGGACGGCAAAAAAAAGAAAATAGAAATCCTGAAGGGAGATACCCAGGGAAAACCCGCGGCCACAAGAAAAGAGACCGAAAGGCTCTGCCTTGAAGAGGAGGTGGACGTGCTTTGGGGCACATCTGGCAGTCATACTGCAAAAGTTATATCCGATGTGGCCAAAAAATACAAAGTTCCTTTTCTAAACTGCCTGTCGCTTTCAGACGAACTCATGAACGAGGAAAACTTCAGCAAATATACCTTCAGGACACTGGCGAACACCACTCAGTGGAATATGGCGCTTGCCTATTATTTTGCTGAACGCCCGGAAACAAAATTCTCAATATTATGCCAGGATTACATGTACGGCCATGACATGGCAGATGCCTTTAAAAAATACCTTAAGGAATACAAGCCCGAGGCAGAGATAGTCAGCGAGGATTATCATGAAATGTGGTTAAAGGATTTCGCCCCATACATATCCAAAATTTCCGCGGCAGATCCGGATATCCTGTATACCGCGGACTGGCTGCCTGACGGGGATAACCTGCTCAAGCAGATAAGAGGCATGGGTGTGGACCTGCCCATAGCAAATATTTACATTACCAATGCAGACACCCATGAATCGGTGGGTGTAGAGGGAACCAAGAACCTGACTCCCTGCTATTCCTTCATGATCGGCGACAGCCCGCAAAACGAGGCGCAGACCAAGCTTATGAAGCAATGGCACGAACAGTGGAAGACCTGGGAGAAACCATACGACAGCAAGATGTATATCTGGCCTGATTTCGTGATCGGACAGACAATTTCCGATACCTACTGGCTGGTTGATATTCTTGAAAAAGCCGGCACAACAGATCCTGAAAAAATAATCGAAACCTGGGAAGGATACGTTTACGAATCAATCCAGGGCGTGCGCAAAATGAGGGCTGATGACCATCAAGCGGTGTTTGACATGTATGTGGGTGAACACGGCCACCCCACAGACGAGGTCTATTCCGGAGAAACTTACTCCGAGGGCTATGCCGGGGTTACCAACGTGGTGACAATACCTGAGAAATACTGCACCCCTCCTGTTCCGGAAGGGCTTGAAGGCAGGGCCGAATAAGAAGGAATTGCGATTTTAACGGCAATATCAAAGGCAGGGACGGCAAAGACGTCCGTCCCTGCCTTTTTTCCGGAGGAAATCAGATGGATCCAACGATGTTTATGATTTTAAACCAGATTATGCACGGTCTGGCATACGGAATGCTTCTTTTCCTGGTGGCGGCCGGACTCAGCATGATTTTCGGGATGATGGATATTCTCAACCTGTCCCATGCTTATTTTTTCATGCTTGCGGCCTATCTTGGTTATTCCATCACTGTTGTAAGCAACTTTTGGGTTGCACTTCTTATAGCCCCCCTGATCCTGGCGGTTATAGGGATGATCATGGAGCGTTTTATGATCCGCAAAGTTCATCCTTTTGGACATATTCCCGAACTTGTTCTGACAATAGGGGTGGGCCTGATCATGATGGAATTTGCAAAGGCAGTATGGGGAACCCAGAGCCTTATGCTCCAGCCCCCGGAACTTTTAAAGGGGCTTATAAACATAGGGGTTTTCAGTTATCCGCTCTACAGGGCTTTTTTGATTTTCTTTGCCATTGCGGTAATGGTCTTTATGGTTCTTCTTTTCTACAAAACACGGTTTGGCACGGTTATAAGGGCGGCCACCGCAGATTCTGATATGGTAAGCACATTGGGGATAAACGTACCCCTGGTCTATACCCTTTTTTTCGGGTTCGGAATATGGCTGGCCGGCCTGGCAGGGGTGGTGGTGGCGCCTTTTCTGTCAGTCTTTCCCGGGCTGGCTGACCAGGTGGGTTTTGGCGCATTTGTGGTGGTTGTGCTTGGAGGACTGGGCAGCATGTCGGGTGCCTTTGTGGCCTCCATCCTTATCGGCCTTCTCAACTCCTTCGGGATTCAGTTCATCCCGACAGCGGCGCCTCTTCTCACTTTCGGTTTGATGGCCCTTGTTCTGTCAATAAAACCAACAGGCCTGTTTGGAGAAAGACAATGATGGCAGTAGCAGAAGCAATTCCCAGAAGTCGGCTGAAATGGATTGTTCCACTGGTTGCCGCAGTAGTAGTGCTGCTGGTTTATCCATGGGTACTTAGCGTTGTCTATATAAACATTTTTATCTACTTTGCCATTTTTGCAGTTTTTGCAGCCAGCCTGAATATGCTCATAAGTTATACCGGACTGCTTAGCTTCGGGCATGCCCTGTTTTTCGGAGGCGGAGCTTATGCGGTGGCCATGGCGCTAGATAGTATGGAGGGATTGGGGCTGTTTACATCACTTGCATTGGGCGGATTTACAGGGGCGGCCTTTGCCTTTATAATAAGCCCTCTTTTAATCAGGGTCCAGGCCACTGCATTTGCGCTGCTCACTCTTGCTTTGGGTCAGCTTGGTTACATGGCCTGTTTGAAATTGCGTTCTATAACCCATGGAGAAGACGGGATAAGCGGTTTTCCAACTCCGGATTTTTCATTTGCCGGCCTGTTTTCCGTGGAAATGATATATCCCCAGACCTTTTATTATTTTGCAGTCATTGTCCTTGCCCTGTGCCTGCTTCTGATGTGGTACCTGACAAAAACCCCGTTCGGCAGCGTGATGATAGGTATAAGGGACAATTCCCAGCGCGTGGATTTTCTGGGCTTTAATATTCCGATGACCAAGTGTCTTGTTTTTACCCTTTCCGGTTTTTTTGCCGGAGTTGCAGGCGCGGTTTACGCCCTGTTCCAGAATCTGGTCTCCCCGGACGGAGTCTTTCACATAATGACTTCTTTTACGCCCATTATGATGGTTTATGTGGGAGGCATCGGAACTTTTGCAGGGCCTGTCGTTGGCTCGGCTGTCATGACAGTCCTTGAAGAAGTGGCAGTCCGGTTCACAACCCAGCTGGCGCTTTTTAACGGAATACTGCTGGTACTGGTAGTCATGTATTTCAGAACAGGCTTTGTCGGGCTTTACCAAAAAGTTGTAGAGAAGTTTCTTCAAAAGGAGTCGGGCAGATGACAGCAATCCTGGAAACAAAGAACCTTTCACACGACTTTAAAGGGTTAAAGGTTCTAGAAGAGATTAATTTTTCAGTCGCGCAGGGTGAACGCCATGCCATCATCGGGCCTAACGGGGCTGGCAAAACCACTTTTTACAACCTGGTTTCGGGTTTTTATATACCCAGTGAAGGAAGGATACTGTTTAAAGGAAGCGATATAACAAGGGCAAAACCCTATCGCCTCAATAGGATGGGCATGAGCCGCTCTTTCCAGATAACAAGCATTTTCCTCCGCCAGACCCCATTCCAGAACATCAGGCTGGCGATACTTTCCAGAAACAGGGTGCGGTATAATATTTTCAGGCGTGTGGAGAAAATGGAGGAAATAAATGAGCAGACAATCGAACTGCTCCGGGCAATACAGCTTGAAAACGAAGCCCACCTGCCCACTGCCACGCTGTCATACGGCATGCAGCGCAGTTTGGATATGGGAATGGCCCTGGCAACCGGACCGGATCTTGTACTGTTTGACGAACCCACGGCAGGAATGTCAAAGGACGAAAGCCATCATGCGGTTGAACTCATAAGAAGGCTTACCGAAGGCAAAACCATGATAATCGTGGAGCATGACATGGACGTAATCTTCTCTCTTGCAGACAGGATGACAGTGCTGCACAGGGGGGGGATTCTTGCCACGGGGACACCGGCGGAGATACGGGAAAACAAAGAGGTAAAAAAGGCCTACCTGGGCGAAGCGGAGGAATAATATGCTGCTAGAGGTTAAAAAGCTGAACACTTTCTACGATCTTAGTCATGTTATCCAGGATCTGTCGCTTGGTGTGAATCACGGGGAAATAGTGGCCCTGCTGGGCAGAAACGGCATGGGAAAGAGCACAACCCTTAAAAGCATAATGAGCCTTGTAAAGCCTCACTCAGGCCGGGTGCTCTACAACGGCATGGATCTTACCGGCGTGGCTCCGTATAAAATAGCCCGGGCGGGAATAGGCTACATACCCGAAGACAGGCGGATTTTCCCCAACCTCACGGTGCAGGAAAACCTGATTATGGGGGCCAAAAATAAGGGCAGCGGCGACAGAACAGACACCCGCGGCAAATGGTCTCTTGAACGGATTTATGAAACCTTCCCCTGGATGAAGGAAAGAAGCGCCCAGCACGGACAGTTTCTGTCAGGCGGCGAGCAGCAGATGCTGGCCATCGCAAGGGCACTGATGGGAAACCCGGAGCTTCTGCTGGTCGACGAACCCACCGAGGGGCTCGCCCCTCTTATTGTGCGGCAGGTAAAGGATGTTATAAAGGAAATCAACGAAACAGGTATGACGATTCTTCTGGTGGAGCACAACTACAAGGTGGCCACTTCATTGGCCCATCGCGTCTACCTCATGGGCAAAGCATGTATAGGTTTTGAGGGCTCGGTTCAGGAACTGGAGTCCAGGCCTGATATAAAATCCGCCTATCTGGAGGTTTGAAAAAGATTAAATGACAAATTAACTCTCTGTTTTACCGGGAACCGGATCCGAGAATATTTTGCGCACGGACCACAGTCTCTGTCAGGCACGGTTGCCGGGCGGGGTCAAGAAGTTGGCGTAGATTGTTTAAGGCGGGTTTCATGTATTTTTCAAATCCGGTTTTGCCCTTCACCCTTGTAAGGTATCCATAGGCTCCCAGGGCCTGGAGATTCCTTGATATGGCACAGTAAAGATACCCCTTAAGGAAGCTTTTTTTGTTAAAGCCCCGGATTTTTGGGGCAAGCTGATTCATTGCGCTGCAAAGAAGTCTTTCGCGCACTCCCTGGTCAAGTTCCGCATAAGGATCTGTTATCAATGATGCAAGGTCATATTGTATCGGTCCTTTTCTTGCCCCCTGAAAGTCTATGAAGAAATATCCTTTCTCTGTCACCATGACATTTCTCGACTGCAGGTCCCTGTGCATGAATCCGGGGATGCCGCAGTCCTCTATGACGTCTGCTATGCTTGCAAACTCTCCGGCCAGGCTTCCGGTGTCAATATTTTCCATGTCAAGATATTTGCCCAGAAACGCGCGCACAAAATACATCCCCTCTTTTTCAATCACAGTATCCCTGCCAAAGGCAGGCTCCTGCCAGCACCATGCAGGATCAAGCCCTTCGGCGCCTTTGAGCCCTGTTTGCACTGTATTTTTGATTACATGCCCGTAGATGCCTTCCACTTCGGCCTTGTTCCGGGCTTTTTTAACAGCAGTCTGGAGAAGAGTATCTCCAAGGTCTTGCAAAAACACAAGTCCGGGGAACCTGTCATGTTGGTATATTTCAGGAACAGGTATTCCTTTTTCACGCATGTGGCGGCCTATCAGAACGAAGGAGTCAAACTCAGAGATACCGGTTTCTGTTTGTATTCCGTGGTCTGCCAGTATCAGGCTCATGTTTTCGGCCGCAAGCCTGAACCATCTTCTCTCAGAGCCGTCGCCTGCAAGCTGCCGCCGGGATATCCCGGATGCAGGTTTTCGGTTGAAAGCCTTTTTAAAAGCTTCCGGTGCCAGAGTGTCTGCAGCCGCCCTGAAATACCGCTCCGGCGTTCCAAGATCATACCAGTAATGCCCACGGGATTCATGGACCATGATCGCGTGGCCGCGTCTGATCATTGAGCGGTAGACCTCGATTATATCGACATGAGGACCTGCCGGTATATAGTCATAAATTGCCGGATCGATCACCTGGATGCCGGTAAATGCCAGGCATCGTTCATTTTCTTGTGGTTTGCCGGAGAAATCTTTTATCATGCCGTTTCCGTCAACTCTTACCTTGTTGAACTCCGGGCAGTCATGGACTATCAGGGTGGCGGCACACAGATTTGCCTTATGCTGTTTTACGGCATCTGTCACGTTGATATCGGTTAATATATCGCTGTTTATAACCAGAAAAGGCTCCCGGTCTCCGAGAAAATCGGCAAAATTGGCTATGGCGCCGCCGGTTCCCATCATTTCCGGTTCGTATCTTGTCACTACCGGCACGGGGTAGCTTCTTGATTTGATAAAGGCTTCGACCTGTTCGTGCAGGTGATGGGTGTTTACTGCGATCGCCGAAACTCCCTGTTCTATGAGCCTGCGGATTATAATTTCAACTATGGGTTCTCCGGCAACTTGGAAAAGCGGTTTCGGGATCTTACTCGTATGGGGAAGAAGCCGGGTTCCCGGCCCTGCGGTGAGCACCAGCGCTTTTATACCTTGATGCGGCATTTTTGCAAAAATTTTTAGCTTGGCAGAAAACGACGGTAGAACTGCACTTTTTCAATGCAGGCATCAAGGACCTCCCTGCCTTCCTCCGGACCTGTCAGCCCCCAGGATGCAAAACTGTCCACCGCGTTTCTGTAGTTCATTTTTGACAGTGCTTCCATGCGCAGAATTTCATTTCGCTTATACATGCGGTTTCCAAAGGCCTGAATCTTTTTGGTGTAGTCTTTTATATCAAAAATGGATTTTTTGGTGTATCGCATATAAAAATTCAACACCACCCAGTAGGATTCAAAATAAGGCGTTAAAAATGCGGCAAAAAGCTGTAGTTTTCTCAGCCCTGCGGATGTCACGTTATAGGTCTCGGCAAGGCTTGGGTGCGGGGCAAGAATTGCATCGTTCATAAAAGTATTTATGTTTTCCCGGACCACCGCTTCGTCAGCCGATTCCGGTGCAAATATGAATTCCTTGGCAAAGAAGTCCTTTAAAAAGCTGTAGTGTTCATAAAGGCTGTTTTCCTGGAACTGGAAAGAATCGAGAGCCAGGATTGAAAGGGCGGTGTATGCAGCGGGCACAAAGTGGATAACGCAGTTGTTCTTGTAGTATTCCAGATTCGGGCGCCTGTTTTCATGGATTTTGAAAATCGGGTTTGCCGGAGCGCCCTCCGGGGAGGCCGTGGCTTCGGTTTTTTCCAGTATCTTGTTTGATACGAATGTGGCGAGCACGTAGTTAAAGGCGTTCTCCCGGTCAACATAAAGGGTGTCGGCCAGCTTGACATCCTTTGACATCAGGTAGTTAATGTATGTTTCCGTATTTGAAATGAGTTGCTTGTAATAGGCGCGCTTCTGGGAGCAGTTGAGTATCGCCGCTGCAATAACCGCATGGGGCGTGACCACTGATATTTCGTTTATTGCGCTGATTAATTTTTCTCCGAATCCGTATAAACGTTTTCTCTGTTCGCTGCGGCTAATGACCGGATAATCGCTTTGCCTGCTTCCAAAGTGCTCATTCATTGAAAACGGTTCATGGAAGTTGATATATATTTTACCGTATTTTCTCTTTAGAAACTTGCGGGCCTTAAAAACTTTACCTATGTTTTCGGGGCTTTTTTTGCCGCCCTCCATTTCGTGCACATATGCTTTTTCCTCCAGGACCCTGTCATAACCTATATATATGGGCACTAACTGGACATCCTCCCAGTTGCATGCAAGATAGGCGTCCACCATCAGGGACAGAAAACCGATTTTGGGAGAGAGAAGCTTGCCTGTGCGGCTTCTTCCGCCTTCTATGAAGAACTCCACATGAAAGCCTTCCTGGAGAATTTTTTGCAGGTACGCCGCAAAAACTTTCGGATAAAGGGGGTTGCCCTTGAAAGTGCGTCTTATGAAAAACGCTCCGCCCCCCCTGAAAAGGGGGCCTATGGGCCAGAAGGAAAGATTTCTGCCGGCGGCTATCATAGGGCATGGCAGGTTGTTGTGAAAAAACACAAAGGATATGATCAGGTAGTCAAGATGGCTCTTGTGGCATGGAACCAGTATAACCGGCCCCTTTTGGGACGCCTGTCTTATGCGGTTTAAACCTTCCTGGTCCACGACCATTCCGTCAAACATCGCCCTGAGTATCCATCGCAGCGATATGTCAAAAAACTTTATTATACGGGAATTATAGTTTGCGGCGATTTCATCGAGCATCTCCGCGGCCTCTTTTTGCGCCAAATGGATTGAAAGCTCCCGGGTGCCTGCATATTCCTCTATGGTATTCTGCATGCTCCGGCTAGTGAGCACCTCTTCCATTATTTCCACGCGCGATTTTAATACAGGGCCAGTGATAGACTGCCTGTGGCGGTTTATCTTATCAACCAGATGGCGGCGAAGATAAATTGCCAGGTCTTTTTCGGAAAGTTCGGATGCCCCGGGTTTTTGGAGAAACTCATTTAGACATACCGGCTCCGATGCCTCTATCAGGACTTTGCCGGGGCGCATCATCAGCATGAACAGTCTGCGCAGCCTGCCGGGTTTTTCCCTGGTGCCGAAGATCATGTCAATTAAAGAGAGTCTGGCCGCCTGGGGGGTTTTGTCATACAGGATAAGCTGCGGGACAAAGCAGATCGGCTTATCCACCGCTTTCTGCATTTCAATGAGGTATTCCAGCGGGTCGGTCCTCGATTGCACCTCCCTGTGATAAAACCCTTTTTCTTCGACCAGAGAGAGCATGGCGCTGTGGCCTTCTTCGAGCTTGCCGCGGTAATAGTCGGTCTCATAAGGATCGGGTAGCCTGAAGTGTCTTGCCAGGTGCTTTACGTAAAAAAGTGCTGTCCTGTAAATTCTTTTTGCCGGCTGCCAGAAAAAAATTCGGTGATCAAAACTTATGGCAGGGTAGGGCAGTCCCTGGCGCCGGAACCGGGTGTGGCAGAAAAAGTATTCAAACTGGCTGGGATACTTGTTTACAAATACAATAATGCCCGAATTTCTGAGTTCCTTTAAGGTGCGTTGGTATTCAGGCTCGATTTTCGGCCTTCTGAAAAGTAATACATCTGCAAGCAGTGCAAAAAGACCGGTGCTGGACGGAAGAAAGCAGAAAAAAGAGGCCTCCTCGTTGTTGCCGGCCCGGCTTTGATTCTTTATAAATCTGTTTTTCCGGGCTTTTCCGGCGAAACTGTTTTTAAGTGGCATGATTCTATGACCGTATTATTTTATTATATAAAATCCGGTTTTGCAGGCCTGGGACACAAATATTTTTAACCTGCTTTCTTTGAGCTTGTAACAGGTTGCAGGAGGGTTTTCAAGCGCTAAACAGAAAGGTTTTACCCGGTTTTTACTTGCTTTGCGCAAATGCCTGTGATAGAGGAAACATGTCTTATATAAAGCATCCGTTCTTATATAAAGCATCCGGCCTTTTGGCGGACGAAAAATTGTGATATGGCCATGAATATTAAAACAAAGGAGGAAATAGGGTTATGAAGACTTTAATTGGCGGTGCAGTCGCGGCCGTAATCGGCGTAATCGGGCTTGCAATCTGGTTTAACGCCTTTTTGCAGCTTTTGGCGGGAGCAATACCGATAATGCTTCTTCTCGGTGGGTGTCTTGCTCTTTATCTGGGCTTTGACGAACTAAAGGACACCTGGCAGAAGGATACCGGTGTTGAGCCGGAAACAGCTTCATCTCCCGCCCAGGAAAGCGAGGCTGAAAAGTACCGCAGGGAAAATGAAGAACTGAAAAAGGAACTCGAGCAGCTCAAGGCTGATAAATAACCGCTGTTATAAAGCAAGGATTGGATCCGGCTGCAATTCAAGCCCTGCGGGCCAAGGGTCTGCGGGGCTTTTTATGCTTCGTCTCTTTTGCTCCGGATGGCGGAAGTGGCGAGCAGATCAGCCTGCTCGTTGTCTGCCACCCCGTTATGGCCCGCCACCTTGATTATCTTGATGTCTTTGAATTGTTTTATTATATCGCGGATTTCCTCGACAAGTTCGGTGTTTTTTTTTGCCTTCCAGCCCATGGACAGCAGCCCTTGCACATAGCTGCTGTCGGTGTATAGACGTACCGGCAGATCCTTTTTTTTAAGGGCTTGAAGCGCCGCCCGCACCGCCTTTAATTCAGCGACGTTATTGGTTGTATTTCCTATGTATTCTGATATTTCTTTTTTTTTGTCCCCGTAACGCAGCACCGCGCCGATTCCCGCCGGCCCGGGGTTTCCGGATGAGGCTCCGTCCGTGTATATTATAACCAGATCCTTTTCTTTGTTTTTCATTTTTCCCCCTATGTCACTTATATATGTAGAAAGGCCTGACTTGCTCCAGGTACCGCCTGATGCCCGGGAGCCAGCGGTCTTCGAGCTCCGAAGGGTCCAGGCCTGCCTCAAGGTGTTTTCTTATTTCCGGATCACCGGTGATGATGTCAAATGGAAGTTTTTCGTATTCGTACTCGTATGGAGGGGGGTTCCAGGCGAAATCTTTCGGGAAGAGATTTATCACCGCAGAGAGAAGCTTAAGGGAGCAAAGGTAAGGACGGAAGCGGCGCCTGTCGGTTACGTGTATTTGAAAGCCCCGGCAAGGGGTTTGTGCCCATTTGCCCGATGTGGGTTCAAATACCGCAGGTCTCAAAACGGCTCCCTCAAAGCCTGTGATCCCCCCCAGGGCCTTTTCCATTGTCACGGTGTTTATAAAAGGGGCTCCGAACAGTTCAAAGGGAAGTGTTGTGCCACGGCCTTCGGATACGTTCGTGCCCTCCCAGATGACCTGCCCGGGATATACCACCACCGAGCAGACCGCCGGCAGGTTAGGAGAAGGCGCAACCCAGGCAAGCCCTGTGTCTTCGAAGTACATTGAGCGGTCCCATCCTTTCATCGGGATCACTTCAAGCCTGCATCCGACGTTAAATACCCGGTTTATATAGCCTGCGAATTCTCCGATGGTAAGCCCGTGGCGCATTGGAATCGGATATCGGCCCACAAATGATGAATATCGAGGGTCAAGGCAATTTCCTTCCACCTGCATGCCGCCGACAGGATTGGGCCGGTCCAGAACCACAACTTGCGTGTCGGTTTCTGCGGCTGCTTCCATGCAAAGGGAAAGTGTTGAAAAAAAAGTATAGACCCGGGTGCCTGCATCCTGGAGATCCACGAGCAGGACGTCGATTTTATCCATCATGGAGGGGGTAGGGCTCCTGGTTTTGCCGTAAAGGCTGTATACCGGTATGGACAGCCGGCTCTCGGTGAAATCCCCGGATTCGATCATGTTGTCCTGTTTTTCTGCAAAAAAACCGTGCTGCGGAGAAAACAGGACCTTTAACTGCCCGGGAAACCGATTTGCAATAAGATCCCGGGCATGCCGGAAGTTTCCGTCTACTGAAGCCTGGTTGCACAGCAGCCCCAGGTGTTTGTTTTCAAGGCCGGAATGCGGATAGCGGATCAGGTTTTCAAGACCTGTTGAGACCTTGGCCATTGGATTTGCCCCCTTCTGTTTGGTTGTAGAACGGGCTGTATTTTAAATTATGAAGCATAACTTGTCGATATTTATAGTTATATTTTTATTTTCCGCACCTGCGGGAAAATTCTGTTTGCCCATGAAAAAAGACAAAATTTGGAGAAAATAAAAGTTTGAGAAGAACATTCCCATGTCCAATTTTAAGTGCGAAACACAAAAGATCCCTGTCAATGTTGCAAATCTGTTACAAAAAATTTAGTCCGCTGTATATGAAAGTTGCATTTATCCGGATTGATTGTTTTAAGATTTAGGAAGATATAAATTTGTTCATAACGTGTTTCCACAGGAGATTAAAACCGGCAAAACCGCTTCTCATCGAACTTGATTGAAAAAGCCTGCTGTATTATATAAGCAGTCAGGCTGAAGGGGCCTAACCCCCTCGTTTTAATTTTCCCGAAAATTTTTCTTTGCCTGCCGTTATTATTAATCGTCCGGGAATACCCCGGCGATGTCGGTTGCTGTAAAATAATGCATATCCATTGTTGTCTGTGCTTGATTTTTGTTCATCCTGTAATTTGAAAATGGAGAGTGCCCGGTATGGAAACCGTTTGGAAAAACGCCAAGGCCGCTTTAAAAGACCATGTTTCATCAAGTATCTACCGTCTATGGATCGAGCCGATCCATTATGTCAGGACCACCGATGATGATACTCTGGTGCTGAGCTGTCCGAATTTCTTTATTAAAAAAAGAATTATGGCAAATTACGTCGGGTTGATCAACAATGAACTCTCCCGGCAGGCGGGAAGAGAAATGGCTTTTGCCGTTCATGTACTCAACAACTCCGGATCCGACGGTTCCGGCACTGCAAGGCACCGGAAAAAGGAGCCTGACAAAGACCAGCTTTATCTTCCCGGGCTTTCGGCCCAGCCTGCGAACGGACGGATTTTGCGGCGGGACTATACGTTTGACAGCTTTGTGGTAGGCAATAACAGCAACCTGGCCTACCAGGCCGCTCTTAGTCTGGCATCAGGCAGACGTGAAGATTTAAATGCCCTGTTTCTGCTCTCAGGCACCGGAATGGGAAAAAGCCATCTTTCACAGGCAGTGGGCCACAAAATTTTATCAGCCTTCCCCGGAGAGAAGGTTTTCTACATGAGTGCGGAGGATTTTACAAACGAGCTTGTCCATTCCATAAGGAACAATTCTCTGGACACTTTTAAACGGCGCTACAGGGAGAACTGCGACGTGCTGCTGCTCGAGGAAATCCATGTTCTTTCGGGACGTACGCGCACGCAAAGCGAACTTGCCATGATGATTGATCATCTCTATGAATCGGGCAAAAAGTTTATATTTTCAAGCTGTGCCCCGCCGGCCGAGATTCCGAAAATGAGCGATCAGTTGACTTCCAGGCTTGGCCAGAGCATGATGACCATGATAGAGCCTCCCGATTTTTCCACCCGGGTGCGGATACTTAAGCGCAAGGCAGAGAACAGGGGAGTGGAGCTGCCGCGCGAGGTGGCCGAATATATGGCAGGCGAACTTGTGGACAACGTAAGACAACTCGAAAACGGGCTTATCGGAGTTGCCTCCAGGTCCTGTCTGATGGGAGATCCCATTGATCTCAACCTGGCACAGCAGGTGGTCAAAAACATCGTTTCCAGGAAAAAGACCATAACCGTTGACTCCATTACGAGACTGGTGGGCAGGGAATTCGGGGTTCCGGTAAAGGACATGGTCTCCAAGTCCCGGAAAAAGTCGGTTGTCCGTTCCCGGCAGGTGGCAATTTTTTTGGCCCGGCGTCATACAGGGGAGCCGCTTCAGTCAATCGGCCGCAAATTCAACAGGATGCATGCCACGGTGATTCATTCCATAAATTCAGTGGAAAAGGAATTAAAGCTCAGGGGAGAGCTTAACAGGCAGGTGGAAATAATAGAGAAAAAACTGGAGAACGGAAACTATTAAACCGATTTCTTCCGGAATTGAAAAAGAACTTAAGCGGATTGCGGGGCCTGAGAACTTTTTACGGGGCAAAGAAGACCGTGTATGCTATGCCTATGACGCGACCCGCAGATTTTTCATACCAGAGGCGGTTATCTTTCCAGAAAATGCCGGCCAGGTCGCCGAAATCCTGAAACTGGCAAGCAGGCACGGCTTCGGGGTCACGCCCAGGGGCGCGGGCTCGGGTATGAGCGGGGGGGCGGTGCCTGTGTGCGGCGGCCTGGTCATGGCCATGAACCGGTTTAACAGCATCATATCAATTGATACTGACGATTTTATCGCCACAGCACAGCCCGGAGTGGTCACGGGGGCGTTTCAGAGAGCCGCGGCCGAACGCGGCCTTTTTTATCCGCCTGATCCTTCCAGCGCCGATTATTCAACCCTTGGTGGCAACCTTGCAGAATGCGCGGGGGGTCCGAAAGCTGTAAAGTACGGGGTTACGCGCGATTACGTGCTCGGCCTGGAAGTCGTCCTGCCTGCCGGAGAAATTGTCCGTACCGGCACAAGAACTGCAAAAGGCGTGGTGGGTTATGATCTGACCCGCCTGATAATCGGATCCGAAGGGACCCTGGGCGTGATCACGGAAATTGTCCTCAGGCTGCTGCCGCTTCCGGAGTCGGTTCAAACACTGTCAGCGGCCTTTGAAGACATGGGCCGTGCGGTGGCCTGTGTTTCGGAAATAATGAAAAGCGGGATAATTCCGCGCGCTGTGGAGTATATGGACAGAAACGCCATCTCCTGTGTAAAGGATTATCTCGGGGAAGCAATACTAAAGGATGCCGGGGCCATGCTTTTAATCGAAACCGACGGCACGGCGGGAGAGGCAAAAGCAGCGGCGGAAAAGATCGCGGAGGTTTTGAGGGGCCAGGGGGCAAAACAAGTGGAGACAGCAGAAAGCCCGGAGGCCGCCCAACGGCTGTGGAAGGCCCGCAAGGCCCTGTCCCCGGCTCTTTATACCTACGGGCCTGACAAGATTAACGAGGATATTGTTGTCCCCCGGAGCAGGCTGCCCGAAATGGCCGGGCGCATAAGACAGCTTGGGGAAAAGACCGGCCTGACCATGGTCAGTTTTGGTCATGCCGGAGACGGCAATATTCATTTTAATATAATGTATGACAGCAGCAGACCGGAACAGCAGGTTGCAGCACGCCAGGCAGTAGACGAAATTTTCGCCTACACACTTGAGCTGGGGGGGACGATTTCCGGCGAGCACGGGGTTGGCATTTCAAAGGCGCCGTATATGGGAAGGGAAATAAGTCCGGACGTACTCGCCCTTATGAAAAGAATCAAGACGGCGTTCGATCCCGCCGGAATTCTTAATCCCGGCAAAATGAGGCTATAGCACAGCCCGCGCTATTGTATGCTGGTTGTAACCTCGTATGAGTTCATAAGGTCTTCCAGCTGTTCAATGCGCATCTGCTCGGTCTGTTCAATGGCGCATCTGAGCCGGAGCGCACAGTGTTTTCTGCAGATTTTTGATCTTATGTCGAATCTTGCAAAGCATTCAACCATGTCTTTGTTTTCGTTTTCGTTTTCCAGATAGATTTCGTCCATTTTGCCTCGTCTCGTCGTCTTACAGTCTCAGAATTGAACTTAATTCTTTGTGAATATGGCCGTTTGTGGCCAGGAGTTCCTTTTTATCCGGTTTAAATTGTTCCCCGGAAAAGTCGGTCACCATGGCTCCCGCTTCCCGTGCTATAAGGGTTCCGGCCGCGGTATCCCAGGGCTTTAAATTCTGCTCCCAGAATCCTTCAAACCGGCCGCATGCAACAAAGCACAGGTCCAGTGCGGCCGAGCCAAGGCGGCGGATTCCTCTTGCAGCTTTCAGGCAGTTTTCAAAGCGCTTCATGTAAGGGGTTGTATCCTGTTTTACATCATAGGGAAAACCGGTGACCAGAAGGCTTTCGGAAAGCCGGGTGCACCCTGAAACGGCAATCTGCCGGTCGTTTAAAAATGCCCCATTGCCGGCGGTCGCGGTAAAGAGTTCGCCGGTGAGCGGGTTTAAGACCACGCCCACCTTAAGTTCCCCGTCTTTGGCAAACGCGATGGAAACCGAAAATATTGGCAGCTGGTGAGCGAAATTGGTTGTTCCGTCCAGGGGATCTATAATCCACAGACAGCCGTTTCCCCCCTTTATGCTGTTGCCGCTTTCCTCTGCCAGCACGTCATGATCGGGAAATTTTTCATGCAGGGTCTCAAGAATATATTTCTCCGAGGCAATGTCGGCAGACGTTACAAGGTCTTCAGGCCCTTTTTTGTCAATATGCTCCAGGCTGCCCACGTGGCCGGCAATAATCTTTGCGGCACCGTATGCAGCACCTGTAGCCGCGTTTTTAATATAATTATAATCCATAGAAGTTTTATTTATATCAGGTCTGAATAATCAGTCAACAATCTATTTTCTGCGTTCTGCAAAACCGCCTGCTCCATTTTTTCAATAAGCGGATGCAGGGTTTCGGCGTTTTTCGCGCAAACAGGGATTCCCTCCGTTTCCGCCGCAAGCCGGTCAAGGATATGGCTGTCGGCGATATCGCTTTTGTTGATTGCGTTTATGACAGGGATGTGCTGCAGATTCAGTTCTTCGATAATTTTGTTTACAGAAGCTATCTGGCTGCCGCAGTCTTCGTTTGCGCCGTCAATTACATGAAGCAGTAAATCAGCCCCTTCAAGCTCCTCCAGGGTGGCCCTGAAGGCCGCGCGAAGCTCGCGGGGCAGATCCCTGATAAACCCGACAGTGTCTGTTATAATAACCTCGGTTTCCCTGGGGAATCTCAGCCGTCTGCTCGAAGGATCCAGGGTGGCAAACAGCCGGCTTTCTGCGAACACTGAACTTTTTGTAAGTGTATTTAGCAGGGTTGATTTGCCTGCGTTCGTATATCCTATTATCGAGACCACGGGCAGGCCTTTCTTGGCTCGCCTGGCTTTCTGTCTGCTCCTCTGTTTTCTGACATCTCCAAGCGCCTTTTCCAGCCTGGCAATCCTGTCTCGAACACGGCGGCGGTTGATCTCCAGCTTTGTCTCTCCCGGGCCCCTGCCTCCGATGCCGCCTGTAAGCCTGGACATGGCCGTATTTTTGGTGGCAAGTCTTGGCAGCATGTATTTTAACTGGGCCAGCTCAACCTGGAGTTTGCCCTCCCTTGATTGCGCGCGCTGGGCAAAAATATCGAGAATAAGCTGGGTGCGGTCTATTACCCGGAACTCCACCTGATCTGTTATCGAGCGGATCTGGGAGGGATTTAATTCCTGGTCAAATATAACAAGTGTGGCGCCCAGGTGCATGGCGTGTATGGTCAGTTCCTCGAGCTTTCCCGTACCCATCAGGAACTTGGGGTTTATTTTTTTCCTGTGCTGCACAACCGTGCCCAGGACCTCAATGCCGCTGGAGCGTGCCAGTTCACGCAGCTCGCCAAGGGAGGCCTCTGCCTGTTTTTTGGGGGCTGTTGTCACGCTTACAAGCACGGCCCTCTCCCTGCCCGTCTTTACTTCGCGCAGGGCCTGGTAATCTGAAAGTTCATCTTCAATGGCGCGGATCAGTTCAATGCAGTTGATCCCCGGGTTTTTGGGGTCGGTCGAGGGCAGAAACTGATGAGGCCCCTGATCTGACGGAGAGGGCAGGATGTGGGCCACGTGCATATCGCCCGGTACTCCCCGGCGCGTGGCATTAATGGATGCCATAAGATCAAGGCGCAGAAGCGAGAGGTCTGTAAGATCGTCGCGGGTGAGGCTTTCGTCGTTTAAATGCGTGTGTATGCAGCGCAGGCCTTTTAATCTGCCGGGCGGGGTTTTGTAATCACTGGTATCAGGCAGCATTATTTTCTGATTGTCCCCCACGGTCACTTTGACGATTTTTCCCGAGCGTTCAATCAGAAGTCCTATCTGCCGCCTTGTCTCCGCGCTGAGGCTGCATATCTCATCGACCAGACCGGGGGTGACAATGGTTTCAGGTGGTATTCTGTGATGGTAAAGATTTTCAATCCGGCGCACCTGGGTGGCCTTTAATCCGGAGGTGTTGCCTGAAATTTTTTTCATTCGCGGATTGGGTGGTTATCCTTTTGTTTTGTATGTTTTCATTCCGTCTCTATGCTCTTTCAAGCTCAGGTATGTGCTCTCCGTATGCAAGGTTTTCAAATTTTGTGTATTCGCCCTTAAACACAAGTGAACACGTACCCGTGGGGCCGTTTCTCTGTTTTGCCAGATGAATTTCTGCAAGGTTTTTGTTCGGATTGTTTTCATCCGGGTTATAAACCTCGTCCCTGTAAATAAATATAACCAGATCCGCGTCCTGTTCAAGGGCGCCGGATTCTCTGAGGTCGGAAAGCTGGGGGCGCTTATCGCTTCTTTCCTCAAGCCGGCGGTTTAACTGGGAAAGGGCAAGCACCGGTAAGTCAAGCTCTTTTGCAAGACCTTTTAAGGTTCTCGACATTTCCGATATTTCAAGTTCCCTGCGTTCGTAGGATCTTCTGGGGCGCACGAGCTGCAGATAGTCAACTATAATCATGCCCACGCCTTTTTCCCGTTTAAGGCGCCTGGTCTTGGTCTTAATGTCAAGGGAGGTAAGCTCCGGGGAATCATCTATGTATATCGGTGCAGATGATAGGGTTCCCGCGGCATTGGTGAGGCTGTACCAATCTTGCTCGTTAAAGAACCCGTCGCGCACCCTGGCCGAATCGATCCTTGCCTCCGAGCAGAGCAGGCGCAAAGACAACTGCTCTTTTGACATTTCCAGGGAGAACATTGCCACCGGGATTTCGCCTTCCACCGCCGCGTGCCTGGCAATGTTTAATGCCAGGGCGGTTTTGCCCATGCCCGGCCGGGCGGCCATAATAATAAGGTCCGAGGCCTGAAATCCCGAGGTTAACTGATCAAGCTTTTTAAACCCGGTCGGCACCCCGCTTATAAGGGATTTGTTGCCCTGCCTGGCCTCCAGCGTGTCGATGTTTGATTCAATTATCTTGCTTATGGGATAGAAGTTCTGCTTCTGCTTCTGATCCGCAATATCGAACAGGGCGCTTTCAGCCGAATCCACGAGATCGTCTGTGCTGCCAAATTCATCATAGCATTTCTGCACTATGTCGGTTGCCGTGGTTATAAGGTTTCTCAAAAGAGCCTTATCCCGAATGATTCTGGCATAGTGCACCGCATTTGCGGGCACCGGGGCGGTATCCACAATTTTTGCAAGATATACCGCCCCCCCGGCGGAGTCGAGCTGGTTTTTGCTCTTTAAGTGCTCCGACAGGGTCACCAGGTCAATGGGTTCATCCTGGGCAAAAAGCTCGGTAATGGCGGCAAATATTTTTTGATGAGCCGATTTGTAAAAAGCCTCGGGCGTGAGGATGTCGAGTATATCCAAAAGGATGTTGTTATCCAGCAGCACAGCGCTGATAATGGACTCCTCTGCCTCTATGTTCTGGGGTGGAAGTTTTTGAAGAGAAGGATCCTTGCTCATGACTGCCGCGCTTTTCTCATTGACTGGTTTATGAAAAACCGCAAAAGCCTATTGTTGCTGCTGCTCAGCAACCACATCCACGGTGATTTCAGGTTCGATGTCCTTATAAATTCTGATCGGCACCTGATAGGTCCCCAGATTCTTGATGGCGTTTGGAAGCAGTATGGAGCGCTTCCGTACTTCAATGCCCTTTTGTTCAAGGGCGTTTGCAATGTCTTTGACGCCGACCGAGCCGTAGAGCCTGTCTTCATCCGCCACCCTGGCCGGGATCTGAAGAGTCAGGCCCTCGATCCGCGCCGCCATTTCTTCGGCCCTTTCTTTTTCCTTTGCCATCTGGAGCTCTATTTTGGCTCTTTCCTTCTCGATTGCTCTTTTGTTCTCCTCGGTGGCTGCCATGGCTTTGCCCTGGGGAAAGAGATAGTTTCTGGCATAGCCTTTTTTAACGTCCACCTCGGAGCCGACAATGCCCAAAGCGTCAATGGTTTCCTTTAATATAACTTTCATCTTAAACCTCCGATGATTGGTCTGTTTTCGTTATCCTTCAGGAAGCCTCGCCGTTTCCTCCGCCTTCGGCTCCCAGCCGCCTGAAGTCTGCCCACGTATCAAAAAAACCCAGGCCTGCTACAACAAGTGCGAATATCTGCTGTATGACCAGGAGTGAATAAATTATAATGCGTAAAAACATGGGCACCCGCCTGGTTTCAAAATAAAATGAAACCACCGCAAGGCCCTGGAAAAGGTAGATCATCATAAGAATGATCAGACCGTTAATTCCTATAAACGAAACCGGATGTTTCGCGGCCATTACCAGCAGTGCGCAGCCTATCGCCGCCCAGACAAGGTTATCCGGCGCTTTCCATCGGTTGAGCCTGCTAAAGCCGGTACGTCCGGCGTTCAGGGCCGGAAGTACTATTCTTGCCATCAGCATATTGACCCATGCGGAAAATAAAAGTCCTGATACCGCCAGAGCCGGCATGATCCGCATCAGCACATAGTGAATACGCTCCGGGGAATCGATTAACATCTGAATCCGCTTGTCCCGGACGCCTGTTTCTTCATATGCGGCGGCGGTCATTTCAATATTTTTTTCAACATAGCCTGATATCAGCTCCAACGGCCCTGTATCTGATATGCCTCCGGCCACGACCAGTGCGGCTGCCGCCGCCGCCAGCACCGCTGCGCACGGATAAGCAATGGTTTCTTCAATCGAAAGGTCTCTTTCCAGGGCTTCTCCCAGGGCAAATCCAAGGCCGGTCATGCAGAGCATCAGCCAGAGATCCATAGCGGTTGCCCGGCCTATGAGCCATATCACGACAAGGGCCGCGACAGTCATTGTGCCGCTTGGGCTCCTGCCGAATTTGACCCGGTAGAATGCAACAGGCAGAGGCATCAGTAAAAAGAATATGAAGCCGAAAACCGGAAAGTACAGGGTGGCCGCACCGAAGAAAATCAGAATGCCCGTACCTGTTAAAATATCTTTCGGGTTGGCCGCTGTTATCTGCCCGGGCACAGGATTTGCCCCCATGAGTCTTAATGCTTGTAAGTGACTGCCGCCGGCTAAATGTCCGATGATCCGACATAGGGCAGCAGGGCGATTTTGCGCGCCCGCTTTATGGCCACGGCAAGGCGCCGCTGATGCCTTGCGCAGGTGCCCGAGATGCGTCTTGGAATAATTTTTCCGCGCTCGGTTATAAAGTATTTTAGCATACCCGGATCCTTGTAATCAATCACCAGGTTGCTGTCAGTACAGAACCGGCACACCTTGCGCCGGTGGAAAAAACGCCGCTTGCTCATTACTGCCATTTTACTGCTCCTTTTGTTCGTCTGCAGGGGTTGTTTCTTGTGTTTCAGGGTTTTCTGCGTCAGCCCCGGCTTCGGCGGGCTCCGGTTCAAAAGATTCTGTTTGGCCGGCTTGAGCGTCTGTTGCCTGTTTCTTTTCCGCAAGGCTTGCCATCAATGCCTCGGTGTCAACATTTTGCTCCAGGCGGACGGTCATAAAGCGCAGAATCCGCTGATCATGACTGAGCATGCGTTCTATTGCATCCACGATTTCTCCGTTTCCGCAAAAGTCGATCCGCACATATTGCCCCTGCTTTTTTTTGCGGATTTCATAGGCAAGCTTTCGCATGCCCCAATCGTCAAACTCTATGAGAGCGCCGTTTCTCCTGGATATCTGCGATTCAATGCGTTCAAGCACCGCATTTTTTTCGTCCTCGCCGACATCCGCATCAATGATGGTGATGTTTTCGTACCTGTTCATGCTTCCTCCTTTCGGCTGATAAAAGCCCCGGCCACCCGGACCGGAGCAAGGATAAAAGATTATATAAATCCTATAATTAAACGATTTTTACCCGGGGTTGTCAAGGATAA
>JBKHFD010000019.1:0-23741 GCA_046540355.1 Desulfobacterales bacterium | reverse complement strand
TTTGCTAAAAGAACTAGATTTTAAGCAACCTTTTTATTGCACCGGGAGGAGCAAATGATCAGAGTCGCTGTTGCAGGCGCAACAGGCTATGCAGGGGCAGAGCTGGTCCGGATTCTGGCGGGCCACTCCGAGGTGGTTATAACAGTATTGACTTCCCGTCAGTACGCGGGTGTGCCCTTTGACAGGATATATCCCGCGATGGGGGGCATTATCACCCGTCAGTGTGATGAATTTGATGCAGAATCTGTTTGCGGGCGCGCAGATATTGTATTCACGGCTCTTCCTCACAAGCTTTCCATGGAAATCGTACCCTCCATACTGGAGCGAGGGAGTAAAGTGATTGATCTTTCAGCCGATTTCCGCTTCAGGGATCCGGAACCGTATGAGGCCGCCTACCAGGACCATTTAGCAAAAGATCTGCTTTCCAAATCCGTTTACGGCCTTTGCGAGGTTTTTGCCGATGAAATTGCGGAGGCCGAACTTGTTGGCAATCCCGGTTGTTATCCCACAAGCGTGCTGCTCCCTCTTGTACCTCTTATCAGGGAGAATATGATTGATCCCGCTACGATAATTGCGGATTCAAAATCGGGGGTCAGCGGAGCAGGGCGCAGTCCAGGTTTGACAAATCTCTACTGTGAAGCAGGCGAGTCTTTTAAGGCATACAAGGTGGCAACCCACCGGCATGAGCCTGAAATGGAATATATCCTTGGCCGTATTGCCGGAAAAGATATAAATATAAGTTTTGTTCCCCATCTGGTGCCCATGATCAGGGGCATGCAAACCACGATTTATGCCGGCCTGAAAGAAGATGCCGGGGATGAAGCAATACGGCAATGCCTTCATGAATATTACAGTGGGAAAAGGTTTATAAGGATCACAGAAAACGGCCGCCCTCCGGATACCAGGGATGTGCGGGGAACCAATTACTGCGATATCGGTTTTGTGACCGATCGTGAAAACGGCCGTTTGATCCTGATGTCCGCCATAGACAACCTGGTAAAGGGTGCCGCCGGCCAGGCGGTCCAGAATATGAATATTATGTGGGGTCTTAGCGAAACCGTCGGAATGACAGCGGTTCCTTATCCCGTGTAGGCCTGTTTTTCAGATGAACCAAGCAGCCGGAGTCCTGCGATGAAAATTACCCAGATTTCCGTGTTCATGGAAAACAGATCCGGCCGTCTGGCAAGGATCACAACCACCCTGGGACACTCCGGGGTCAACATCCGGGCCATGTCCCTGGCTGATACCTCGGATTTTGGTATCCTTAGACTGATAGTCTCAGATGTTGAAAAAGCCCACAGAGTCTTAAAACAGCAGGGCTTCCTGGTGCGCACCGCCGAGGTGGTGGCCGTGGCTATACCGGATGTTCCCGGAGCCCTTGGAAATCTGCTTGCTATTATGGAGCATGCGGATTTAAACGTGGAATACATGTATGCTTTTGTGGAAAAGGCCCGCGATCAGGCCATTCTTATTTTTCGTTTCGACGACATGGACCGGGCAATAGACGTTATGGTGGAAAACGATATAAATGTTTTGGAGGCCCGGAAAGTGCTCGGTATGTAATTGATTCTATAACACTATCAAATCAAAGGGGGGTCAGAAAGTGAAAACCAGACTTTTATCAGCGGCAATTTTGGCATTGTCCGTTGTTCTGTCTGCCGCATCGCTTCAGGCAGAGGAAAAAGAACCATATCATATCGGAGGTGTTTTTTCCATAACCGGCAGTGCTGCATGGCTGGGTGAACCCGAAAGAAATACCGTGGAAATGATAGCAGAGGAAATCAATGCCAACGGTGGCATAAACGGACACAAGCTGGTCCTTCACATAGAAGACACCCAGGGCAGTAATACACGGGCTGTAAATGCGGTGCGAAAGCTTATCAAAAAGGAGAATGTAAGCGCAATTATTGGCCCCTCGCGCAGCGGTACCTCTCTTGCGGCCGTGCCGGTGGTTGAAAAGGCGGAAATTCCCATGCTTTCATGCGCTGCTGCCGCAAGTATAGTCAATCCGCCTGAAGATCGCAGATGGGTTTTTAAAATGGGCCAGAATGACAGCGATGCAGTAAGACGCATTTATGAGCACATGAATAAAAAAGGCATAGGAAAGGTCGGAATACTGACCGGTACAACCGGTTTCGGGGATGCGGGCCGGTCCCAGCTAAAGGAGCTTGCAGACGAATACGGCATTGAGATCGTCGCGGATGAAACCTACGGGCCGGGGGATACTGATATGACTGCCCAGTTGATGAGAATCCGCAAAACAGATGCCGGGGCCGTGATAAACTGGTCAATCGTTCCCGCCCAATCCATTGTGCCGAAAAACATGAAGCAGTTGAATATGGAAATTCCCCTTTATCAGAGCCATGGCTTTGCAAATTACAAGTATGCAGAAGCCGCAGGCGAGGCTGCAGAGGAATCCCTGTTTCCGTCCGGCCGGATAATGGCCACAGATACGGTGCCCGATGATCATCCCCAGAAGGAGGTGCTTGAGGCCTATAAAAAGGACTATGAAAGCAGGTTTGATGAAAAAGTGACCACTTTCGGCGGTCATGCATATGATGCCATCTGGATTATAGCAAACGCCCTTGAACAGGTGGGCGATGATGACCCGAAGAAAATCAGGGACGCGATTGAAAATATGGAATTTGTGGGTATCAGCGGGGTATTTCGTTTTTCAGAGGATGATCACTGCGGCCTGGGCAAGGAGGATTTTGAGATGCTTACCATCAAAGACGGCAAGTTCGTGGTGCTGGAACAGTAGGCATGGAAACCGGTTTCATTACAGACTGGCTCCAGTTTCTGTTCATGGGTATACAGAGGGGAGCCATATACGCCATGGTGGCCATGGGTTTTAACATGATATATAATGCCACCGGGATCATAAATTTCGCCCAGGGCGAATTTGTCGTCCTGGGCGGTCTTATGATGGTTTCTCTGACAATGGTAATTGACTTTTCCATGGTCTTTTCATTTTTTTTATCCGTGGGTTTTGTCACGGCTGTGGGTGTTTTGATGGAGCGGCTTACAATTAATCCCATCCGCCAGCCCACAGTTTTGCGCCTCATTATAATTACCATAGCGGTATCCATGCTTCTTAAGGGATCTGCCATGTGTTTTTGGGGAAAAGGCTCCCATTACATGAAACATTTCACCGAAGCCCCGCCTCTGGAGATAATGGGCGCCACGATTATGCCCCAGACACTGTGGATTATAGGGATATTGATGCTGGTGGTTATAGGCTATGTGCTGTTTTTTAACCTGACAATGACGGGTAAATGCATGAGGGCCTGTGCCATCAACCGCGATGCGGCCCGGCTTGCGGGGATAAATGACCGCAGAATGGTTATGCTTTCCTTTGCCCTGTCGGCAGCCATAGGAGCAATCGCGGGCATTATAATAACCCCACTTATCCAGATGGACTATGCCAGAGGGGCACTGCTCGGCTTAAAAGGATTCGGAGCTGCTGTTATCGGAGGCCTTGGAAACAGCATGGGCGCGGTTGCCGCGGGTCTGCTTCTGGGCACCATAGAAGCTATGGCCGGGGGATATGTTTCATCCCACTACATGGACGCCATAGCGCTCGTGATAATGCTTGCAGTTCTGTTTGCAAGGCCCGGGGGGTTGTTTGGGAGATCTGAAGAGGTGCGGTTAAAAGAGTTTTAGATGCCTTTAAAGGATTACATAGGATTCTGCATACTGATAGCCCTGGTGCTTTTGATGCCGCACCTGGTGGTAAGTGATTACTATATCGGGGTACTGGTGTTTGCCGCCTTCAACTGCCTTGCCTGCATCGGGCTTTGTCTGCTTATGGGTTATGCAGGGCAAATATCGCTTGGACACGGTGCGTTTATCGCCATAGGTGCCTATTCTTCCGGAATTTTGACAACGATGTTCGGCTTGTCTCCCTGGACGGCAATGTTGGCCGGCGCTCTTGCCTCAATGGCGATAGGTTTTGCTTTGGGTATTCCAACACTACGCCTTAAGGGCCATTATCTGGCAATGGCCACCCTCGGTTTTGCCTCAATCATTCATATAATCGCGGTGGCGGCAAACGAAATCACCGGGGGGCCTGCGGGCCTGCTTGGCATCCCAAGGCTCGGTCTGTTCGGATACATCCTGGATTCGGATATCAGCTACTATTATTTTGCCTGGTTTGCCGTGGTGGTGGGGCTGTATTTTGCTTTCAACCTTATTAATTCCCGCGTGGGAAGGGGGCTGCGTGCAATTCACGGAAGCGAGGATGCTGCTTCCGCGGTTGGTGTAAATACAAATATTTATAAAATACAAATTTTCGCCGTAAGCACGGTTTACGCATCTGTAAGCGGGAGCCTGTATGCATATTACGTAAATTACATCGATCCCGGGCCGTTTGACGTTATGCACTCGATTGTGCTTGTAACCATGGTGGCGGTTGGAGGATTAAGGCATCTTTGGGGAGCTGTGATAGGTGCGGTTCTGCTTTCCCTGCTTCCCGAGCTTCTGTCAATGGCGGGCGCCCCGCTCAAGGTTATCGGAATTGCTTATAAGCCGGATTACGATATCCTTGTATACGGCGGCATCCTGCTTTTGATAATGATGTTTCTGCCCGAGGGTCTGTTTGCAGCTTTGGCGTCCGGTGCAAAGTCCGGGAGGGCTTTTTTAAAGAAGGTTGTTAAAGGCGGTTCAATTGTCAGGCAATAGTCTTATACTTGAAGCTAGGAAGCTTAAAAAGAGGTTCGGCGGTGTTGTCGCCCTTGACGAGCTGTCTTTTTCCGTAAAGCGCAATACGATCACTTCCCTGATCGGGCCAAACGGAGCGGGAAAGACCACGGTGTTCAACCTGATAACGGGATGTCTTTGGCCTGATTCCGGGATTCTTGTTTACAGGGACAGATCTCTTAAGGGGGAAAAGCCTCATAAAATAGCAGCCATGGGCATAGGACGGACATTTCAGAATGTGCAGATCTTTGCCGACATGACGGTTTTAGAAAATGTAATGGTGGGAAGACACCTGCGCTCAAAAGCCGGGATAACAGTGTCAGCGCTGCTTCCTTCTTTTATGAGGCCTGAGGAAAAGCGCATAATAGAAGATGCCAGACAATGGCTCGATTTTCTCGGGCTGGAAGAGGCTTCGGATATGACCGCCGGAGCTCTGCCGCTGGGTAAACAGCGGATGCTTGAAATAGCAAGGGCTCTTGCCATGGAACCCGAGCTGCTTTTGCTTGATGAACCTGCCTCCGGCCTAAACAGCCGCGAGACCATTGCAATGGGAGAGTTGATAGGCCGTATCAGGGACAAGGCAATTACGGTGATTCTTGTGGAGCATGATATGGAGCTGGTAATGGAGATTTCCGACCGGGTTGCGGTGATGAACTTCGGCAGGCTTATCGCAGAGGGAACCCCCCGGGAGGTCCAGGAAGACCCGGAGGTTATTTCCGCATATCTGGGCGAATAGTATTAAGTAGAATCAGGAATTTTACGAATTTATAAATCATGCTGCGACTGGTAAATGTAAACTGCTATTACGGGCTTGTCAGGGTTCTTAAAAACGTTTCCCTTCACGTTGAGGGAGGCGAAATCGTTACCCTTATAGGAGCCAACGGAGCGGGCAAGACCACAATCCTGCGCGCGGTCAGCGGCCTCCATCCGGTGCGAAACGGAAACATATATTTTGAAAACCGCGATATAACCGGGTGGCCTGCAGAGCGGCTGGTGGAGTCCGGAATAGGTCATGTCCCTGAAGGCCGCCAGATTTTCAGGCCCCTGACTGTTTATGATAATCTTGAACTGGGCGGCCATCTCGTATATAAGCATTACGGGAGAAAGCGTTTGAAATCAGAAATCAGCGAAGTTTTCGACATGTTTCCGGTGCTGCGCCAGCGCCGGGATCAGTATGCAGGGACGCTTTCCGGAGGCGAGCAGCAGATGCTGGCGATAGCAATGGCGCTGATACCGGGCCCGCGCCTGCTGTTGCTTGACGAGCCTTCAATGGGGCTGGCGCCGATGATAGCAAGAGATATATTTTCTAGGATTGCCGGTCTTCAGCAGGAAAGAAAGCTTACGGTTCTTCTGATTGAACAGAATGCAAAGGCCGCGCTTGCCATTTCCCACAGGGGGTACGTGATGGAAACCGGCCGCATCCTTGTAGAGGAGGAGGCGGGCGCGCTTCTTTCCAATCCCGAGGTCAAGCGGGCATATCTCGGCCGCGAGCGCCGGGAGATCTGGGAATAACTGCGAGGGTTTACACAGGGGCTTAAAATGACATACTGGAACGAAAGAATCGAATGCATGGACAGGGAGGCTATTTCCCAGCTCCAGCTCGAAAGCCTCCAGGCCACCTTGAACCGCGTTTTTAAGAACGTGCGCCACTACCGGAAGCTGTTCCGCGAAATAGATTTTATGCCCGAGGAGTTTACATCCCTTGATATGCTAAGAGGGCTTCCGTTTTTAAGTCGCAGGGATCTGAGCCGGAACTATCCCTATGATATGTTTGCAGTGCCCCTGCGGGAGGTTGTAAGGCTTCATACAACTTCGTTCAATTTTGAGGAGCCTGTTGTAGTGGGCTTTACCGAAAATGATATGGCCAACTGGGCAGAGCTTACAGCCCGAAATCTTGCAGGGGTCGGTGTCACAAGAGATGACGTCGTCCAGATAGCTCTTACTTTCGGAACCATGTCCGGTCCTTTCGGCATTCAGCTCGGCGCCGAACAGATCGGAGCCTCAGTGATTCCCATGTCCGTGAGCAAACACAAAGAGCAGGTCAAGGTCATGCGCGATTTCAAGACCTCGGTTCTGGTCTCAACACCTACTTCCGCTGTCGGTATGATACAGGCAATGGAGGACCTGGGCGTTGACCCGAACAGCCTTATGCTCAAATGCGGTCTGTTCGGTGCCGAACCCTGGGGCGAGCAGATGCGAAGCGAAATAGAAGAAGGGTTTTTTATAACGGCAACCGATACCTACGGGCTCACCGAGGTGTTCGGACCGGGCGTGGCCTGGGAATGCCCGGCAAAAAAAGGGCTTCATATTGCGGAAGATCATTTTATCGCCGAGATAATCGATCCGGAGACTCTGGAAATACTTTCCTCCGGCCAGGAAGGTGAGCTTGTGATAACCACCATAGGAAAAGAGGCCTTTCCCCTGATACGCTTCAGGACCGGGGATCTGACAAGGATTGATTATGAGCCCTGTGAATGCGGCAGAACCCATTGCCGCATTTCACGCATATTTAAAAGATGCGACAACGTTCTGGTGGTGCGCGGCACCAGTGTGGCCCCGGAGCAGATTGGACGGATACTCTCACAGACAAGCGGATTTGAACCGGAGTTTCAGCTTGTGGTTGACCGCATGGCCGACACCGACCGGCTCACGGTTGTTATAGAGGCATCCGAGAAGTTCTTTTTCGATGAAATGAAAAAACAGCGCCGGCTCGTGGAAAATCTGCACAGGCAGATCTCTGAGTTTCTCGGCTGGGAGGTTGACGTCCGGCTGGTTGAGCCGGGAACCTTTGAAACAGGGGAAAAGGTTGTGGATAATCGCAGATTTGATTAGACAACTGACAGGTTTTAATAATAATATTGGAACAATAAACCGTAATTTTAATCGTAGAAAAGGAGTTTGAAAATGACCGCACAACTTATTAAAGGAACCGAAATCCGGGAGCAGATCCTTGAGGAAATTGAGAAGGAAGTACAGGAGATCAAGGAAAAGCACAATGCCGTACCGGGCCTGGTAACTATTCTGGTGGGCGAAAACCCGGCCTCGGTATCCTACGTATCGCTCAAGGTCAAGACCGCCGAGCGTCTGGGCTACAAGGAAATTCAGGACAACCAGCCGGAAGACATTTCACAGCAAGATCTCCTTGGCCTGATAGACAAGTATAACAAGGACGATTCCATTCACGGTATTCTTGTTCAGCTTCCGCTTCCCGATCACATTGACGACAAAAAGATCTTAAACGCCATTGACCCGGACAAGGATGTTGACGGATTCCATCCCGTAAACGTAGGCAGGCTTATGATTGGCGGCTCCGAAGTGAAGTTTCCGCCGTGTACGCCGGCGGGCATCCAGGAGATGATCGTGCGGGCAGGCGTGGAGACAAGCGGTGCGGAGGTCGTGGTCGTGGGAAGATCCAATATAGTCGGGAAACCCATCGCAATGATGATGTGCCAGAAAGGCAAGGGGGCCAATTCCACGGTTACAATCGTGCACACCCGTACCAAAGACCTTGAAGCTCACTGCAAGCGCGCCGACATACTGGTTGTTGCCGCAGGCGTTCCTGGCCTGGTCAAACCGGAATGGATCAAAGAAGGCGCCTGCGTAATTGACGTGGGGGTCAATCGCGTTGGAGAGAAAATCAGCGAGAAGACCGGCAAAAAAGTGGCAATTCTTCGCGGCGATGTTGATTTTGACACCGCAAAGGAGATCGCAGGATATATCACACCGGTGCCTGGCGGAGTGGGACCCATGACCATAACAATGCTGATGAGAAACACCCTCAACTCCCTTAAGTTCAGGCTGGGATTAATGTAGTTGCCTTGCATTCAGGTTTCTGATATTTTATAAAGCTGAAAGACCCCGGACGATTGTCTTTATTAGAAGGGGCTTTCAGCTTTTTCGTTCGGAGAGCCGGGGCCCTAAATGACCCGGGCTTCTCTTGACTTCCAGGTAAAGCATGCGCATTATTTTGTTACCCGGTTTTCAGAAAAGACCAAAATGTCTGCCCGGTGTTACCGATAAAAAAAAATAAATACGGAGAAATTCATCAGATATGGCAGCACTTGCCGCAACCAACTTTTTGACAAGGATATTTGGAAGCAAAAACGAACGGGCATTAAAAAAGCTCTATCCGATTGTGGATGAAGTAAATGCCCTTGAGCCCAGATATTCTGAAATGTCCGATGATGAACTTGCAAATCAGACCCCGGAATTCAAAAGACGTTACCAGGCCGGCGAGTCCCTGGACGAGCTTCTTCCCGAGGCTTTTGCGGTTGTTCGCGAGGCATCGAAGCGGACCCTGGGCATGCGCCATTTTGATGTGCAGATACTCGGCGGCATCGTGCTTCACCAGGGCAATATCGCGGAAATGAAAACAGGTGAGGGAAAAACCCTGGTGGCGACCCTTGCCATATATCTAAACGCCCTGTCGGGGAAAGGTGCCCATGTTGTAACGGTAAATGACTACCTGGCAAGCCGTGATGCAGAGTGGATGGGAAAAATTTACAAATTCCTGGGCATGAGCGTTGGCACTATCGTGCACGGCATGGATGATGCCGAACGAAAGCAGGCCTATGCCTGCGATATTACATACGGAACCAACAACGAGTTCGGGTTCGATTACCTGCGCGACAACATGAAATTTGACAAGGAATCGCTTGTACAGGGAGGGCTAAACTTCGCGATAGTGGACGAAGTCGACAGCATCCTGATCGACGAGGCCAGGACCCCTCTTATAATTTCAGGTCCCGCGGAAAAATCGACGCATTTGTATTATCAGGTAAACAGCATAGTGCCTCACTTAAATCCCGAGCAGGATTATATTGTTGATGAAAAAGCCAAGTCCGTAACCCTGACAGAAGAGGGTGTTGCCAAAGCAGAGAAGCTGCTTAAAGTGGACAACCTTTATGATCACAAAAACATAGAGCTTCTCCATCATGTTAATCAGGCGTTAAAGGCCCATGCCTTGTTTACCAATGATGTCGACTACATTGTCAAGGAAGGCAAGGTCATAATTGTTGACGAGTTTACCGGCCGTCTTATGCCGGGCCGCCGGTACAGCGACGGGCTGCACCAGGCGCTGGAGGCAAAGGAGGGCGTCAAAATTGAAAATGAGAATCAGACACTTGCAACCATTACGTTTCAGAATTTTTTCCGGATGTATAACAAGCTTTCCGGCATGACAGGCACCGCGGATACGGAGGCTGCGGAGTTCAATAAAATTTATAATCTCGACGTTGTGATAATTCCCACAAACGAGCCCATGATAAGGGAAGATCATCCTGACATGATCTATATGACAAAGAAGGAGAAATATGAGGCAGCCATAGAGGAGATTATAGAATTAAACAAGATAGGCCGCCCAGTGCTTGTGGGAACCGTATCCATTGACGTATCCGAATATTTGAGCAGCCTTTTGAAAAAGAGGGGAATCCCGCATAATGTATTAAACGCGAAGAATCACGAGGCAGAGGCGGAAATTATTGCAAATGCGGGCCAGAAGGGAGCAGTGACAATTTCGACCAACATGGCGGGCCGAGGAACAGACATAGTACTCGGTGAGGGTGTAGCGGAACTTGGCGGACTGCACATCCTCGGCACGGAACGCCATGAAAGCCGCAGGATTGACAACCAGCTGCGGGGCAGGGCAGGCAGGCAGGGCGATCCCGGATCTTCACGGTTTTACCTTTCCCTTGAAGACGATCTGCTCAGGATATTCGGCGGCGAGCGTATATCAGGATTTATGGACAAAATGGGCATGGGGGACGGCGAGCCCATTGAGCACAACATGATTTCAAGAGCCATAGAAAACGCCCAGTCCAAGGTCGAAGGTCATAACTTTGATATAAGAAAACAACTGCTCGACTTTGACGATGTGATGAATCAGCAGCGCAAAGTGATCTATGAGCAGCGCCAGCAGGCTTTGAGTGACGAAAGTTTAAAACCGGTTGTAACAGAGATGATCCGGGAAAAGGCCGACGAGATAGTATGGGAGTATGCTGATGAAAAACAGCCCCCGGATCAGTGGGATTTACAAGGGCTTTCAGAGGCGGTCTATTCTCAGTTTAATCTCAAGCTCAATTTCGATGCAAACCAGTTTGAAGGCAAAAAGCCGGAGGATGTGTCTGATGTGATTTATGATGCAGCGATGGATTTATACAGCCAGAAAGAAGAGATGGTCCCTGAGGAAGACTTTCGCCGCATTGAGCGCATTATAATGCTTCAGACTGTTGACAGCCTGTGGAAGGATCATTTGCTGTCCATGGATCATTTAAAGGAGGGCATAGGGCTTCGGGGCTATGCACAGCAGAATCCCCTTATGGTATATAAGAAGGAAGCCTTTGCCATGTTCCAGGAAATGATCGAAAAGATCAAGGAGGAGACGCTAAAGATCCTGTTCAGGATCCAGATAGCACCTTCTGCCGGTGTTGATGAGCTTTCTGAGCCCAAGGAACAGGAAATGACTTTTTCACACGGCGGCGGCGAGGCCCCGGCCCGAAAGCCGAAGAAGCGTACAACGGAAAAAATAGGCAGAAACGCGCCGTGTCCGTGCGGCAGCGGCAAAAAATACAAGAAATGCTGCGGTGCGGAGGGATAGCTGTTTTTTTAAAACAGGAATTCGTATTGAATTTAAACCGGATCGGTTCTATAATCTTTAAGTCAAGGGCTGACAGTTTTTGTTCAGTGCTTATATTAAGAATAAATTATACAGGAATAAGATGAAATTATTTTTTCCGAAATTCCGTGTTTTCGGTAAGGCGGAGGGATAATGCAGGAACACAGGCCGGGAACAGAAGAAAAAGTAATTTCCGAAACCAGGAAATCCCTCAATGAGCCTCCCATGTACCGGGTGCTGCTCCATAATGACGATTATACCACCATGGATTTTGTGGTGGAATTATTGATGAATGTGTTTCACAAACCATTTGAAGATGCCACCCGTATCATGCTTCGGATACATAGAGCCGGAATAGGGGAATGTGGTGTTTATACGTATGAAGTGGCGGAAACCAAGATTGAAACCGTACATCAGCTTGCAAGGGAAAGAGGGTTTCCGCTTAAAAGTTCTATGGAAAAGGTATAGCCATGATCAGCAAGGGATTGAGTATCGTCCTAAGTCAGGCGGTAAAGGAAGCAAGAAAGCGCAGGCACGAGTATGTCTGCGTGGAGCACATGCTTCATGCAATTCTCCATGACAGCGTGGGGATAGAAATAATTGAGAGTTGCGGCGGCAATGTTGAAAACATTCAAAACGAGCTGGAAAGGTTCTTTGCGGAAAAGCTCGAACGGGTGCCTGAAACCAACGAATACATACTGCAGCAGACGATACGCTTCCAGCGGGTAATCCAGCGGGCGGTCAACCATGCACGCTCCGCTGAGAAAGAATCAGTATACGTGGGAGACATACTTGCCTCCATCCTGGAGGAACATAAGTCCCACGCTGCTTATTTTCTTGCCGCGGAAGGAATCACCCGCCTGGATGTTTTAAACGTGATTTCCCACAGTTCCAACGGGGAGATGTTTAAGGAAAATTCAGACACCGGCATTGTAACCGGCAAAAAAAGCAAGAAAAAAGAAGCCGACACTCTGGAGACCTTCTCTGTTGACCTTGTGGAAAGCGCCCTTTGCGGCAAACTTGATCCTTTAATCGGAAGAGCTGCCGAAATTGATCGTACAATACAGGTGCTTTGCCGAAGGAGGAAAAACAATCCGGTTTTCGTGGGAGAACCCGGTGTAGGAAAGACAGCCATGGCAGAAGGCCTTGCCCAGCGCATAGCAGACGGCAGTGTGCCTGATATTCTTGAAAATGCCCGTATATACATGCTCGACCTTGGCGGGCTTCTTGCAGGCACCAAGTACAGGGGCGATTTTGAACAGAGGCTGAAGTCGGTAATCTCCGAACTTCAAAAAAGAGAAAACGCCATTTTGTTCATAGACGAAATTCATACCATTGTGGGCGCCGGAGCCACCAGCAGCGGGTCAATGGATGCATCCAACATTTTAAAGCCTGCTCTGGCAACAGGCGAACTCAGATGCATCGGCTCTACCACTTACGAGGAATTCAAGAATTATTTTGAAAAGGACAGGGCTTTTTCCCGAAGGTTTGAAAAAATTGAGATTTCAGAACCTTCCATAGAAGATACGGTAAAGATCCTCAAGGGCCTTAAGTCCTATTACCAGGAGCACCACTGCATTGACTATACGGATTCGGCACTAAAGACTGCGGCCGAACTGTCCGCCAAGTATATGAATGAACGCTACCTGCCTGACAAGGCCATTGACGTAATGGACGAGGCGGGGGTAATGCTGCGGCTCAAGGGCTCGGAGCGCAGAAAACGCGTTCAGCCCGCCGACATAGAAAAGGTGGTGGCAAAGATTTCAAGGGTTCCGGCCCAGAGGATTTCCTCCTCGGACAAGACCAATCTGGCTACCCTGGAAGACCGCCTGAAAAGTAAGATCTACGGCCAGGATCCGGCCATTTCCTCGCTGGTTACCGCTATAAAGCGCTCCAGGGCTGGTTTGGGTGCACCTGAACGCCCCATCGGGTCATTTCTGTTTACAGGTCCTACGGGCGTAGGGAAAACAGAGGTGGCAAAACAGATCGCCCTTAACCTGGGAGTCAAGTTTCTGCGCTTTGACATGAGTGAATACATGGAAAAACATGCGGTGGCAAGGCTCATAGGGGCCCCGCCGGGTTATGTGGGCTTTGACCAGGGAGGCCTGCTCACCGACCAGATACGCAAGAATCCATATGCTGTGCTTCTGCTCGACGAAATAGAAAAAGCGCATATGGACATGTATAATATTTTGCTTCAGGTTATGGATCATGCGGCCCTTACCGACAATAACGGAAAAGTCGCGGATTTTCGCAATGTGATTCTGATCATGACCTCGAATGCCGGGGCAAGGGAGATGGCGTCCAACACCATAGGATTTAGCGGGACACAACAGGAAAATCCTGGCAGCAAAGGGAAAAAGGCGATCGAGGGTTTCTTTAGCCCTGAATTCAGAAACCGGCTCGATGATATCATCAATTTCCGCCCGTTGAATCATGAAATAATGAAACTGGTCGTTGACAAGTTCATGGATGAACTGGCCCCTCAGTTGGCAGCCAGGAAGGTTTCTGTGAGCCTGTCTGATAACGCCAGGCGCTGGCTGGCAAAGAAGGGGCATGATCGGCATTTCGGAGCAAGACCGCTTGACCGGCTTATCCAGACTCAGATAAAGGACGTGCTCACCGATGAAATCCTCTTCGGCAAGCTGACCAAGGGCGGGGAGGTTTATATCAAGGTGAGAGACGACCGGCTGATATTTACATTCAGCTGATACTGATGCCCATATTCAGGCTATCTGACAAAATATCGTTTCCGCCGCCGCAGTTTGCCGCCGGAAACGGACTGCTGGCCATGGGCGGCGATTTGAGCCAGGATCGCCTTTTGCTGGCATACAGGATGGGAATATTTCCGTGGTTTTCTCCCTATGATCCGATACTTTGGTGGTGCCCTGATCCCAGACTGGTGCTTTATCCAGAGGAGCTTCACGTACCGTCCCGCCTGAGGCGCAAAATAAAAAGCGGCATTTTCGAGGTTACCTGCGATACTGTATTTGATCAGGTAATAGTTGAATGCGCCAGGGTGCGCAAGGAAAACGACGAGGAAACCTGGCTGGTTGACGATATGATAGAAGCCTACCAGGGGCTTTATGAAAACGGTTATGCCCATTCAATTGAGACCTGGCATCAGGGCGGGCTCGCGGGCGGCCTCTACGGAGTGTCGCTGGGAGGGGCCTTTTTCGGAGAGTCCATGTTTACCCGCGTTACCGATGCTTCCAAGGTGGCTTTGGTTGCTTTGTGCAGTTATATGGCGGAAAACGGCTTTGACCTGATCGACTGCCAGGTGCCAACGGACCATCTGATCTGGATGGGAGCAAGAGAGGTGCCCCGAAAAGTATTTTTAAAGCAGCTGGAGGCCTCGCTTAAAAAGCCGACGCTGCGCAGGAAATGGAGGATCGGGGCTAACACAGATAAGGGCTGCAAGGCATCTTAAAAGTGGCCGCAAAATCAGAAAACAAGGAGATCCTCGTATGACTCATGCTCCGGAGCGCAAGTTTTATTTGAAGCATTTCAAGGCCATCAGCCAGGCGATTGCAACTTATGAAGACTTCACCCAGCTTGTAAATCACCTGGTCGAAGGCATGTGCAGGACGTTTCAGGTCAAGGGGGCAAGCATAATGCTCCTTGACGAGATTGAACAGACTATGTTCAGGGTCAGCAGTTACGGAATAAGCGAAGCCTATCTTGAAAAGGGACGTGTTTTTGCCGATCCGAAAATGTGTGCAATTTACACGGGCAACGTGGAGATTGTCGAAGACTTCCAGAACGATGAGAGGGTCCAGTATCCTGAGGCCGCGGCTGAAGAAGGAATTTCCTCCATGATGTCGATACCCATTAAATACAGGCGCACCAATATAGGTCTGATCAGGATTTACCACAGCGAGCGCCTTGAACTTCATCCCGACGACCAGGATTCCCTGTACGTGATGGGCTGCCAGCTTGGGGTGGTTATAGAAGCCAACGGTTTGAGAAATTTTGTGGAACAGATAAAAGTGGCAATTGACAGTCTGCCGCCCAGAATACGCGGGAGCGCGTGATGCCGGTTCGGGTGCCTGACCTTTCGGATTTTTCAACCATTGACTGCGGCGACGAGATAACCCTGGGAGAGCGCAGATTCCGTATAACAGGTTTTGAGAAGGAGAGGCGCTTTGGTCTGGATGACCCCAAGTTCTGGGTCAAGCGTGCGGTGGACGTGGACACGGGCGAGCGCAAACTTTTGAAATTCGCCTTTTTCGAAACTTATTATACAACCGTGGGAGGGGTAAGGATAAGGTGTTTCAGAAACCCTGAAAAGGAAAGCATGATACTGGAACAGATGAAAGATCATTCCCTGTTTATGCAGGGCACCTCGTTTCGCGATGACAGGGAAAACAACGTCCGGGTGCTCGACATTGTGCGCGGAACGAATTTTTTTGTCAAAATCGGCAACATTGCCATGGATCACCGTACTTATTTTGAAACCAGGCTCCCCGATATACTCTCAAGGCTCGCCCGGGCTTTCGGCGCGATAAGAAGTCTTCATTTAAACGGACTCAGGCACGGGGATATAAGAAACGACCATATTATAGTTGAGCATAAAACCGGAAACTACGTGTGGATAGATTTCGACTTCGACTATGACGCCCCTGAAAATCCGTTCAGTCTGGATTTGATCGGGATGGGAAACATTCTTTTATACGCCCTGGGAAAAGGATTCCACGAGATCTACCACATAGCCTCTGATCCTGGCTATTACGGAGATCTTATCGATCGTATCGATGCCAATGATTTCTCTTTGCTTGACAAGTCCAGATTCATGAATCTTAAAAAAATTTATCCCTATATTCCCGAAGGGCTCAATGATATTCTGATGCATTTTTCCCTGGGCACTCAGGTTTTCTATGAAACCATAGACGAATTCCTGGAAGATTTAAACAACTCGATTGCCGGCTTCTGCCTTACACTATAATAAGGCGCCGGCGGGCAGGGAGGTAGAAGGTTTGGGCACATCAATACTTGTTCCTTTAAATGACTCGGTGAGTTCCAAGGGTGTGATTAATTTTTTAATTGACATGTCCATTTGTTCGGATGCTTATATTACCTTTGTCCACATATTCCGCAAGCCGAGTTCCGGCGAGGAGCTGATGGGCAAAAAATTCATGGCCGAGCTGCCGGCAAGGCTCGAGGACATGCTAAAGAAGGCAAAGGAACGTCTGGTTGAGGAAAAGGGCTTTGATCCCGAGCAGATAAGCATCCGGCTTGTGGACGAAGAGTACCCCACTATAACCGACGGTATAATTGATGTTTACAATCAGGGGCAGTATGACATGCTGGTAATCGGCCGCAAGGAAATGTCAAAGTCCGAGGAATTCGTTCTTGGCGATATCAGCATAAAGCTGATTCGAGCCCTGGGCAAGACTGCGGTGCTGGTTGTCAAATCGGGATAGGTCCAAAACCGGCCAGCAAATTATGAACCCGTGTTGTATGGAGGAATCTATGGGAGATGACTGCCTGTTTTGCAAAATCGTCAACAGGGAACTGGATACAGAATTTCTGATGGAAACCGATGATCTGGTGGTTTTCAGGGATATCAATCCAATGGCTCCGGTTCATCTGCTGTTTGTGCCGAAAAAACATATCCGCAGCGTAAATGATATAAAGGATGAAGACCGGCATATCCTGTCGGATCTCATTTTTGCCGCAAAAGATATGGCCGCGAGCACAGGCGTGTCTGAAAGCGGATACAGGCTGTTTTTTAACGTGGAAAAAGGAGGAGGACAGGAAGTTTTTCATCTTCACATGCACATGATAGGCGGACGGGAATAATGAATGGATAGAAATCCGGTATTTGACGAGACCTATCAAAATTATCTTGCAGAGCTTTCAGGTCTTGACCTAAAACGCCGCGCAGAGATACTCGGAGCCTTGTGCGAGGATGAGACCGCGGTTGTGCCTTTCTTCAACCAGGGCTACCGTGTATCTGCCCGGGGGATTTTTAACCCTGACGGCGAAAGGCCTATACATTCAGTAAGCGTGGTTCTGCTAAAATATTTCATATTGTGCCCGCAAAATGTTTTGGCCGAAGATTCCTGGGTTTCATACCGCGATTTTATTGACGCGGCTCCATTTGCAGGGGCATTTGCCGTAAACACTGAACAGGCGATTGCACGAAATTTCGCAGGGAGGGCCGAAGCTTTACGGCAGGCTTGCATAAGACTCGGGGGAATCTGGCCTGGTCGGGAATTTCCCTATGATATCGCCATGCAGGTTTACGCACTTCCCAGAATCCCGCTGCTTTTGCTGTTCAATGACCGGGATGAGGAGTTTGACGCTTCCTGCTCCGTGCTTTTTGAGAAAAGAGCAAAAGAATTTCTCGACATGGAATGCCTGGCCATTGTAGGATGGCTTTTTTCCGATTATCTGCGGGCCGGGCGCGGCCCCGGGAAAAAATCGGGATTGGTGTGAGCCCCGGGGCTACAATTTTTTAAAGTACAGATTTAGACGGGAACTTGAAAATGGGAAAAACCGTTGCTGAAAAAATTTTTGACGCCCACCGGGTGGACAACCCGGCAGGTGACATGTACGTGCTCGGACTGGATGAAGTGTTCTGCCATGAAATAACAACACCGGTGGCCATAAACGATCTGGTGAGCAGGGGAAAGGACCGGGTGTTTGATGCTTCCAGAATCAAGGTGGTCATTGATCATGTAAGTCCGGCCAAGGATTCCAAAACAGCATTGCAGGGGAAAATACTTCGGGACTGGGCCAGGCGCCACAATATTGAGAATTTTTTCGATATCGGCAGAAACGGGGTTTGCCATGCACTTTTCCCGGAGCACGGCTTCGTACGGCCGGGCTATACGATTATCATGGGTGATTCGCATACCTGCACCCACGGTGCCTTCGGCGCCTTTGCAGCAGGAGTGGGAACCACTGACCTGGAAGTTGGGATTTTAAAGGGCGTGTGCGCATTTCGCCGCCCGGATTCGATAAAGATTGAAATAACGGGATCTTTGCCTGAAGGAGTTTTTGCCAAGGACGTGATACTGCATATTATAGGCAGACTCGGGGTTAGCGGGGCCACAGACAGGGTAATAGAGTTTGCCGGGCCGGTTGTGGAGAAAATGAGCATGGAATCCCGCATGACACTTTGCAATATGGCTGTTGAGGCAGGGGCAACAAGCGGCATATGTTATCCTGACATGACCACTGTGGATTACCTGTGGCAGTTTATAAAGGACGAGTTTAATACCGGCCGGGACGCAATGGATTATTACAGCAGGTTCCTTCCCGATCCGGATGCAGAGTATGAAAAAGTCATGGATATTGATGTCAGCTCTCTTGCACCCCTGGTTACTTACGGCTATAAGCCCGGCAACGTGAGTCCCGTATCAGAGATGGAGGGCATCCCCGTTGACCAGGTTTATATCGGCTCTTGTACAAACGGACGTATAGAAGACTTAAGGGTTGCGGCAAATGTGCTTTCAGGCCGCAGGATCAGCGATACCGTCAGGGGTATTGTATCTCCCGCCACACCCGGGGTATACCGCAGGGCAATGGAGGAGGGGATAATTGAAACCTTCATGGATGCAGGCTTCTGTGTTGCAAACCCGACCTGCGGGGCTTGTCTCGGTATGAGCTGCGGGGTCATTGCAGAAGGGGAGGTATGCGCTTCCACTACAAACCGAAATTTTTACGGCCGCATGGGAAAGGGGGGCATGGTGCATCTCATGAGTCCGGCCACTGCCGCGGCAACCGCTGTTGCCGGCCATATAACAAATTCAAGACTTTATAAAGATCAGAATCCGGAGTAAAATCATGCGCAATTTCGGCGGTAAAGCCCTTTTTCTTGATCGTTCGGATATCAATACCGATGAAATCATTCCCGCAAGATACCTTACAGAGGTTTCAAAGGAGGCCCTCGGCCCCCATCTGCTCGAAGACCTGGATTTAGATGGCTTTGATCCAAAAGTTGATGTCAAAGGCAAGCAGGTTGTTGTCACCCGTTCAAATTTCGGCTCCGGTTCCTCGCGCGAGCACGCGCCCTGGGCCCTTGAAGTAAACGGGATTCACATGGTGATTGCTCAAAGTTTTGCCCGTATATTCAGGCAGAACATGTTTAACTGCGGAATGCTGGCAATAGAACTTCCTTCTGAAAGCATTAACAGGATATTCAACGAGTTTTCAGGTCCTGATACTTCAATTTACGCAGATCTGGAAAATAGCGTGTTAAATATTTCCGGTAAGGACGGAAGAGAAGGTAAAATCGCCTTTTCAATTTCCGAATTCGACCGGGCCCTTGTTGAGGCCGGAGGATGGGTGGAATATGCGGATGCAAATTACTAGAGCTTTGTCATGAAACGGTTTGAGGATCTGTTTGCAGAACTGAGTAAAAAGGCTGCGGATGCTGATCCGCATTCAGGCACGGTTGATCTCTTAAAAAAGGGTCGCCATGAGATCGGCAAAAAACTTGTGGAAGAAGCATGCGAGTCCTGGATGGCATCCGTTTATGAAGACGGCGACAGAACAGCCGAAGAAATCTCTCAGCTTTTGTATCACGCCATGGTCATGATGCTGGCATGTGATCTTCGCCCGGAGGATGTATACAAACACCTCTGAGAAATAAATCGAAATCCGAAGCAACAATATGGAAACAAATCCGGATAGAACATCATGAAAAAAATGCCGGGCGGGCATAGAGGCCCGCCCGGTGATTAAGATTTACTCGCTCTTGATTTCAATCTTTTTGGGTTTTGCCGCCTCAGCCTTCGGCAGTACAAGGGTCAAAACGCCGTCTTTTAACTGGGCGTCTATCTTTTCCTGGTCTACGAGCTCCGGAAGGGTAAACTGCCGATAGTACTGGCCGATGTCGTATTCGATTATCAGATCTGTTTCTTCCGCGTCTTCAAACGGCTTTATTTCACCTATAAGGGTCAGGGTGTTTTCCCGTACGTCAATGTTTACATTATCCGGTTTTACTCCCGGCATATCCGCCATAAGCTTGATTGCACTTTCATCCTCGCATATATCAACCGGCGGGGTAAACACAGGGCCCGGCTTGGTCTGCTCGGCGCCGGAGACGTCCTGTCTGCCTTTTACCTGCATGTCCCTGCTCTGAGTTTCATTCGCCATATCTTCTCCCTCCTTTCACAAAATCTGGGGGCTGTTGTTTTTACGATTTGATCTCTATTTGTTTTGCTTTTGCCTTTTCGGATTTTGGAACAGAGACCGTGAGAACGCCGTCTTTTAACGAAGCCTCGATTTTGTCCCGGTCAATGTCTCCGGGCAGGGTCAGGGCCCTGGAGAACCTTCCTTCGCTTCGTTCCCTTCTGTGGTAGGTGGCGCTCTGATCGGTTTCTATCTTTCTTTCGCCCGAAATGGTTATGTTTCTGCCGGTTGCCTGAATGTCGAGGTCTTCGGCACTGACTCCGGGCAATTCAGCCCTTAGTATATAGGCCCCCTTTGTTTCGGTAAGGTTGATCAACGGGAATACTCCAGCGCCCGGAATCCGGTATCCTGCATCCATCTGTCCCGTGAGCTGATCCAGATAACGGCGCATACGATCTATTTCCTCAAACGGACTCCTCCATCCAAGCTCCGGAAAATCAAAGAATCCTCTGGTAAACATATTTTTTCCCTCCTTTTTCGGTCACAGAACTGTTTTTTGCACCTGCCTCTTTCCTGCCTTCGTTTATTTATTCATACATATCAGGAAGTTGATTTCATAAATAAAATAATCACAACCCGAGGGGTGTCAAGGTGCAGGGGATTAAATTTTATTCTCCGGGCTATGAAATCGCTTTACAAAACTTAACGTCTACGTTACATTTTAATTAACGGTTATTACCCGGGCAAACGCTGTATATCTCCTTAACCCTTCCTGTTTTTTGGGACGCTGCCCGGAGGTACCCTGTCATGCATTGACAAAGGAGGTGTCTCTTGGACTTTGACCTGACAACCGAACAGGAAATGATCCGAAAGGAAATCCGCAAATTTGCCGAAAAAGAAATCGCACCGGTGGCCGGGGAACTCGACGAGCGTGAGGAATTTTCCCCGGATTTGACCCGGAAAATGGGTGACATAGGGCTTTTCGGCATGTTTGTTTCCGAAGACTACGGAGGTCAGGGGCTTGATTATATCTCCTATATAATAGCCGTGGAAGAAATAGCCCGGGTGGACGGGTCTCAGGCGGCAACTGTTGCTGCAGGAAATTCGCTGGGGATTGGACCGCTTTATTATTTCGGTACAAAAGAGCAGAAAAACAGATACCTGCCGAAACTTTGCGCAGGAGAGGCTGTATGGGGTTTCGGTCTCACCGAGCCCGGCGCCGGATCTGATGCCGGCGGAACAAAGACTTTTGCGGCAAAAGACGGAGATGACTGGGTTATTAACGGCTCCAAAATATTTATTACAAACGCTGCCTGCGAGATGACGCTCGGAGTTACAGTCCAGGCAATTACGGGTCAGCGCGACGACGGCCGCCCCGAATACACTTGTTTTCTGGTGGAGCCCGGTACCCGGGGATTTACTGCCAGGCCAATGCACGGAAAGATGATGTGGAGGGCGTCAAATACTGCTGAACTGTTTTTTGACAATGTACGGGTTCCTCCTGAAAATGTGCTCGGAAGAAGGGGGGAGGGTTTTCACCAGATGTTAAACACCCTCGACGGGGGAAGGCTTTCCATAGGCGCCATGGGTCTCGGAGGCGCGCAGGGTGCCTATGAAACCGCCCTGAAATACGCAAAGCAGCGGGTGCAGTTCGCAAAACCCATTTCAAAATTCCAGGCGGTGGGTTTCAAGCTTGCAGATGCGGCTATGGAGATTGAATGTGGACGGAATCTGCTTTACAAGGCCTGCTGGCTTCGCGACAACAAAAGACCGTATCAAAAAGAGGCTGCAATGGCAAAGCTTTACTGTTCCGAACTGATGGGGCGGGTGGTCAACAATGCGGTTCAGATTCACGGTGGATACGGTCTTATGAAAGAATACAACGTGGAAAGATTCTACAGGGACCAGAAACTGCTTGATATAGGCGAGGGGACATCCGAGGTCCAGCGGCTGGTTATTTCAAGGAATATAGGGTGTTAATCGCGGTTTTATTTGATTGACAATACAGGAGGATATAAATGGCGGAAAGTCAAGACAATCTGCTGGTGGAAGACAGGGGCCAGGTAAGGATTCTCACCATGAACCGCCCTGAAATGATGAACGCTCTTAATTTCGATATGCTAAGCGCCCTTAAGACCCGGATCGAATCCCTTAGGTTCAATACCGACGTCCGGGTGGTAATCATTACAGGTGCAGGACAGAAGGCTTTCAGCGCAGGAGCTGATCTAAAAGAGCGGGCCACTCTTACAGATATTCAGGTCAGGGAATTTATATATACCATAAGAAATCTTTTAACAGACATTGAATCCTTAAACCAACCTGTAATTTCCGCGGTAAACGGGGTGGCCCTGGGGGGCGGCACCGAGATGGCGCTTGCAAGCGATTTAAGGATCGCTTCCATGAATGCCTCCATGGGCCTGACAGAAACCCGGCTTGCAGTAATCCCCGGAGGCGGCGGAACCCAGAGGCTGCCACGCCTCATAGGCCGGGGCAAGGCAAAGGAACTTATCTTTACCGGACGCAGGGTTGGTGCCCGGGAAGCTTCAGACATCGGGCTGGTAAACAAGATATGCGAACCCGAAGATCTCATGGACGAAGCAATGAAGTTTGCCGAAGCCATATGCGAAACCGGTCCCATTGCAATCGGGCAGGCCAAGTACGCAATTGATGCGGGCATGGAAACCGATCTTCACACGGGCCTTGCCATTGAGTCAAATGCATACTGGATAACTATCCCGACAGAGGACCGCCTGGAGGGACTGGCTGCGTTTCGGGAAAAAAGAAAACCGGTATATAAGGGCAAGTAAGGATAAACTGTTTTCTAAACATTTTCATAAGGTCAGAGACTATGCAGGAGGATTGGCCCATGTCGGAAAATATCACGGAAAACCGCAGGCACTGGTTAAATGAAGAGGCAAAACTTGACGAGCGTGTGGACAAGGCTCTGTGGCCCGGCGGGGAGAAGGCCGTGGAGAAGCTGGCTGAGCAGGGAAAGAAGCCGGTGCGGGATCTTATATACCAGTTGATAGACGAGGGAAGTGAGTTCTATGAGCTTTCCAGAATTGCCGGATTCGGGATGAATTATCCGGGGGTTGAGGACGTGCCGTGTGCGGGAGTCGTTACTGGCCTTGGCAGAATTTACGGCAACTGGACGATGATAATTGCCAATGACAGCCGGGTCAAGGCGGGCACTTATTTTCCGATTACCCTTAAAAAGCATATGCGTGCCCAGGCAATTGCGGAAAATAACGGCCTTAACTGCGTCTATATAGCCGATTCAGGCGGGGCCTATCTGCCCATGCAGGCAGATGTGTTTCCCGATGATCAGCATTTCGGTTCCATGTTC
>JBKHFD010000018.1:0-25822 GCA_046540355.1 Desulfobacterales bacterium | reverse complement strand
ATATAAATTTTTTCTTAAATTATGATGACAAAATAACAGGCATTTTGCATTACAATTTCCAAGGAGGTACAAAATAGCAAAAACAAAGAGCAACGAGAAACAGGTAAGAATCAACAGCGAGATCAAGGCCTCAGAGGTTCGTGTAATCGATCCAGACGGCAATCAGCTCGGAATAATACCTTTTGACACAGCCATTGCAAAGTCCGAGGACTGGGGTCTCGATTTGGTGGAGGTTTCTCCGAATGCAAGCCCGCCGGTTTGCAAAATAATGGATTACGGACGCTTTCGCTACCAGCAGGACAAAAAACAGCAAGAGGCCAAAAAAAAGCAGTCCGCAATTCAGGTCAAGGAGATAAAGGTCCGCCCCAAAACCGACACCCATGACCTGGAAATCAAACTCGGTCATATCAAAAAATTCATCAGTAAAAAAAACAAGGTGAAAGTCACCCTGATGTTTCGGGGGCGGGAAATCACGATGACCGACAGAGGCAGGGACGTTCTGGAACGCATAGCCGAGCTCGCAAGTGAGTTTGCATCCGTGGAACAACCCCCGAAAATGGAAGGACGCACAATGAGCATGGTCCTGGGGCCTAAATAACCCGGCGGACCTGACGACCCAATCCCATCAATCTGCAAAAGAAACGGGGATGTTTAAATCTCCGCGTAAAAATACCGGGAAGGATGAATACCTGGGCGCGGAAAAGTGTTTTCCCGCGCTCTTGTATTTTTTTGTTGACGACCTCAAAAAGTTGGTGCATATTTTTTTGTTTAAAAAAATAATCCCGGTATGTACATATTATAACTTCAACACTTTTTAATGCCTTTAAATATTAATAGTGGAGATGCACATTATGCCCAAAATCAAGACAAACCGTGCGGCCGCCAAAAGATTTAAAAAAACGGGTACGGGCAAATTCATGTTTGCCAAATCCCACGCCAGCCATATCCTGACCAAAAAAACCAGAAAGCGCAAACGCGCCCTCAGAAAAAAGCAGGTTATGGACAGTACAAATACAAAGGCCGTCAAGCGGATGCTGCCGTACAAATAAAAGCGCAACAGGCGAAAAGGAGTATCATCATGCGAGTTAAAAGAGGGTATAAGGCCAGGCGGCGCAGAAAAAAAGTGCTGAAGCTGGCCAGCGGGCAGCAGGGCGGAAGGAGCAGGCTTTACCGGACAGCCTCAGACGCCGTGGACAAGGCCCTGATGTATGCCTACCGGGACCGCAAGGTCAAAAAAAGGCAATTCAGGCGACTGTGGATAACCCGGATCAATGCTGCGGCCAGGATGAACGACCTGTCCTACAGTAAATTCATCAGCGGATTAAAACGCGCAGATATAGAACTTGACAGGAAAACCCTTGCTGAACTGGCCGTATCCGACCCTTATGCATTCTCAAGACTGGCGGAAAAGGCCTCCTCACATTTGTAGCCGGCAGGCCGGGACTTCCGGGCCCTCTTGTTTACCCGGAGCAAACCACATCTGCGATCGGTTGATGAAAAGTGAGCCAGGATATTGAACAAATTCGCCGGCAGGCAATGTCTGAACTGGAACAGGCAGAAGATGCGGAATCGATACGGGAACTTTCGGTTCTCTATCTGGGCCGAAAAGGCCGGATTACGAGGTTTCTGCGAAACATTTCCGAACTGCCCGGGGATCAGCGACCGACTGCCGGAAAGAGAGCGAACGAGGTCAAAAAGGAACTCGAAGCGGCTTTCAATGACGCCCTCGCAAGGCTTTCTGAAAAAAAGGAAGAAAAAGGGTCCATAGACGTATCCCTTCCGGGCAGACCTGCGCCTGTGGGCACACTGCATCCCGTCACCCGCATCACCCGAATGATCGCAAAAATATTTGAGCGCATGGGCTTTGGCATTGCAGAAGGCCCTGAAGTGGAATCCGATTATTACAATTTCGAGGCCTTAAACATACCCAAAAACCACCCGGCCAGAGACATGCAGGACACTTTCTATATGTCTGACAATGTCGTATTGCGCACCCACACTTCTCCCATCCAGGTACGATACATGGAGGCCCACCAGCCGCCGGTTCGGATTATTGCGCCCGGCAAGGTGTATAGATGCGACTCGGATCTTACCCACACCCCTATGTTTCACCAGGTGGAAGGGCTGCTGGTGGATGAAAAAGTTTCCTTCGGGGATCTGAAAGGAACCCTGACAGCATTTGTCCACCAGATCTTTGATCCCCGGACAAGCCTGCGGTTCAGACCAAGCTTCTTTCCTTTCACGGAACCGAGCGCCGAAGTCGACATTCAGTGCGTCATATGCCGGGGCAGAGGCTGCAAGGTATGCTCTGATACCGGCTGGCTGGAGGTTCTTGGCTGCGGAATGGTGCATCCGGCGGTATTTGAAAACGTCGGCTACGATACTGAGAGATATTCCGGATTCGCCTTCGGCATGGGGATAGAACGTATTGCCATGCTCAAATACGGCATAAACGATATACGCATGTTTTTTGAAAACGACATTCGTTTCCTGAGGCAATTTTAAAATGAAGGTCAGCCTGAACTGGTTACGGCAATATGTGGACATTGACCTCACTGCACCGGATCTCGCCGAACTGCTTACCATGGCGGGGCTCGAGGTCGAGGCTGTTATTGACCCCTATGAACCTCTCTCCCCGATTGTCGTGGGCCGAATTATTGAAATCTCACCCCACCCGGATGCGGAGAACCTTTCGTGCTGCAAAGTGGATACCGGTTCAGGCACTCTGGAAATCGTATGCGGAGCCCCCAACGCGGAAACAGGCATAAATGCCCCGTGTGCTCCGGCAGGCACTGTTCTGCCCTCGGGAATTGAAATAAAAAGGGCCAAAATACGGGGGCAAATCTCTGAGGGGATGCTTTGCAGCGAGGCCGAGCTCGGGCTCGGCGAGGATGCCTCGGGCCTTATGAAACTCGATAACAACGCAGCAGCCGGCACCCTGCTAAAAGAGGCCCTGGGCCTGGAAGATACGGTATTTGAAATCGGGCTTACCCCCAACAGGCCGGACTGCCTCTGCCACATAGGCGTGGCAAGAGAAATTGCGGCCCTGCTGAACAAAAAACTCGTGCCGCCCGAACCGACGGAGACCCCCTCCCCGGGGCAAGCAGCAAAGCTTACTTCGGTGACAATAGAAAATCCCGACCTTTGCCCGCGATATTCGGCCCAACTCGTCTTCGACATAAAGACAGGGCCTTCTCCTGACTGGCTAAAACAGCGGCTCCGGGCAGTTGGGTTAAAACCCATCAACAACATAGTTGACACAACCAATTACGTAATGATGGAAACCGGCCAGCCGCTTCACGCATTTGATTTTGACAGGCTTGCCGGACACCGGATAGTGGTTCGAACCCCCCGGGAAAAAGAAGATAACTTTACCACTCTGGACGGCAAGCCCAGGGAGCTTGATGCCGAAACACTGCTTATATGCGACGATGAAAAGCCGGTGGCGATCGCCGGAATAATGGGCGGGGAAAATTCTGAAATCATGGATTCCACAACCAGAGTGCTCATTGAAAGCGCCTGTTTTGATCCGGTCTCAATCCGCAAAACGTCAAAACGTATGGGAGCCGCCACAGACGCCTCATACCGCTTTGAACGGGGCGTGGATCCCGCGGGAACCGTTTATGCCATGAACCGGGCCGCCCGAATGATCGCCGAACTTGCAGGCGGGAGGATAATAGAGGGAATTATAGACGAAAACCCCAGGCCGTACACAAAAAAAACCATTTCACTCAGCACGGAAAAGACTAACCGCCATTTGGGAACAAGCCTGAAAGCAGAAGAAATAGCCGGCTGCCTGGAAGCAATAGAATTTTCCGTAAACCGCCTGGATTCAGGGCTTCTTGAGGCAATCCCCCCTTCATTCAGGGTGGATGTCAGCCGCCCGGAAGACCTTATGGAGGAAGTGGCAAGGCTATGGGGTTATAACCGCATCGACACAACATTTCCCGGGATCAACGCCCAGGCCGAGCCGCCCGGAAAAAGCCAGGAAACCAGGGAACTGATCCGGGATTTAATGACGGGATTCGGGTTTAGTGAAGCCATCAGCTACAGCTTTACAACCGCCAGGGCCGCGGACTTACTGGAGCTGCCCCCTGGTGATCCGCGCAGAAGCGCAATAGAACTCATGAACCCCCTGTCAGAAGAACAGGCAATTATGCGCACAACTCTTCTGCCGGGACTCCTGGAGGCCACCCAGAAAAATATCTTCAGGCAGGAAAAAAACCTGAAGCTTTTTGAAATAGGCAAGGCTTTTTATCAAGCCCCGGGGCGGGAATTGCCCCATGAAGTCGAAATGCTCGCCGCCCTGTGGACCGGGCTAAGAGCTCCGGCTGCATGGCACACAAAACCCCAGCCCTGCGATTTCTATGATATAAAGGGCATTGCGGAATCACTGCTGTCAGGACTCGGAATAAAAAACGCTGCATACACCAAAATGCCGGAGACCGCATGCAGTTACACCCAGCCCGGCAGAACCGCCCAGATACGCCTGGGCGAAACTTTTCTCGGTCTGATCGGAGAAATCAGGGCCTCGGTGCTGAAACAATTCGGCATCCGGCAGCCGGTATTTCTGTTTGAAATCCATGTTGAAGCGTTGATTTCCTGTCTGCCCGGTGCGCCGGAATTCCGGCCCATACCCAGATTCCCGGCGGTGACCAGGGATGTCACACTTATAGTAGACAACAACATAGAAGCCGGACAGATCACAGATCATGTAAGAGCAGCTGACACCGATCTAATAGAAAATGTCTTCATGTTTGACCTCTACAGCGGAGATCCCGTCCCGAAGGGCAAAAAGAGCGTGTCCCTGCGGATAGTTTACCGTTCTTATACCAGGACTCTGGAGGATGCCGAAGTAAACGAGATTCACCGGAAAATAACCGACAGCCTGCTTGCGGCCTTCAACGCAGCACTTCCGGCATAAAAGCTGTCATGCTTCCCGGAAAGGCCCGCATTTCCGGAACATCCGATACAAAAGGTTGTCACAGGAGGCATGCTGATGTCTTCCGGAGAACACATACCGGACAAGCTCTACTTCAGGATCGGGGAAGTAACTGAAATCACCGGGCTTGCAGCCTACGTGCTGCGATTCTGGGAATCTGAGTTCTCCGCAATCAATCCCAAACGCACTGAATCCGGCCAACGCCTTTATCGAAGATCCGACATTGAAAACATCCTCAAAATAAAGCATCTGCTCTATGATAAAAAATTCACCATTGAAGGCGCAAAAAAACACTTAAAACAGCAGGCAAAACAGGCATCCCACCCCATTGCCCAGCGCAAGCTGCTTCGGGAAATCAGAGATGAACTCGAAAACATCCGTTCAATCATAGACAAATAAGAATCCGGGCCAAATTACCTTTACTGACTTTCAAAACTGCACGATTTTTGATAATTTTTGATATTGACAAGCTTTATTTTTTTTCCTATTTTAGTGGATGATACAGAGCGGGCATAGCTCAGTTGGTAGAGTACAAGCTTCCCAAGCTTGGTGTCGCGAGTTCGAATCTCGTTGCCCGCTCCAGGATTTTACGTTTCGGTTGCCCGGTTGGCAATATAAAGCGGGCCGAAGCAGACGAAGCAGAGAGGGACGAAACGCTGGTAAGCTGAGCAAAACGGGCAATTTGCCCGTTTTTTATTTCTGTTTTTTTTAAAGGGGCATGAAAAAAAATAAAAAAAAACAAAGCAGCCGAAAACCGGAAGAAACAACCGGATCTAACCTCCCGCAAGAGGATGTGATCCCGCTGGTCTGGGAACTTGGAGAGCCTGTATGTGCTGCCGAAGCAGTGGAACTGATCCATGTGGAATACCAGCGTGAACCCGGCGGATGGGTTCTTCGGCTTTTTATAGAAAAAGACGGAGGTGTCGGCATAGAGGACTGCACGGTGATATCCCGGCAGATGAACGATCTTTTGGACATCAAGCTGGATACGGATTTTCCATACACTTTGGAAGTTTCTTCACCCGGGCCGGAAAGACCCCTGTCGAAAAAATACGACTTCCAACGCTTTGCCGGCAGCACCGTCCGGATAAGGACCAGATTCCCGATAGGGGGGCAGAAAAATTTCAAGGGCTTGCTTGCAGGCATTGCAGACAATGACATGATAGAACTTACACTTGAACGCGAAACAATTGCAATCCCTTACCAGGATATCACAAAAGCCAGAGTGATTAATTATCACGGAGACGAAATATGCTGATCACAGACATGAAACGCGTCATAGAACAGGTCAGCCGGGACAAGGGCATAGACTTCTACGTACTTGTCAAAACGCTTGAGGAAGCCCTTCGATCCGCGGTCAGAAAAAAGTTCGGCAATAAAATCGATATAGAAATCCAGTACAACGAGGAAAGCGGAGAACTCGAGGTCTTCCAGTTTAAAAACGTGGTGGAGGAAATCACGGAGCCCGACTTTGAAATAAGCCTGGAAGAAGGCAGGAAACTCGACCCTGAATGCGAGATCGGCGACAGCCTTGGAACCAAGATGGATACAACCACCTTCGGCAGGATCGCCGCTCAGTCTGCAAAACAGGTTATCATCCAGAAACTCAAGGCGGCGGAACGGAGCGTTGTATATGAAAACTTCATAAACCGGAAGGGAGAAATCATAAACGGCATAGTCCAGAGGGTGAGCAGGAATGAAATAATAGTTAACCTCGGACAGGCCGAAGCCGTGCTGCCCCGGCGGGAGCAGATCCCCAACGAGACATACCGGCGGGGAGACCGCATCAGGGCATATATCCTGAAAGTTCATGACGAAAGCCGGGGGCCCCAGATCGTTTTATCGCGCACTCACCCGGAGTTTCTTATCAACCTGTTTAAAACCGAGGTCCCTGAAGTAACCGAAGGCATGGTAAGCATAATAAACGCCGCCCGGGAGCCCGGCAGCCGCGGTAAATTCGCGGTAAAGTCAAATGATCCGGACATCGACCCCGTCGGGGCGTGCGTAGGAATAAAGGGCAGCCGTGTTCAAAGCGTGGTCCAGGAATTAAAGGGGGAGAAAATTGATATTATCCCCTGGCACATTGATCCGGCAAAATTCGTATGCAACGCCCTGGCCCCTGCTGAAATTTCCAGGGTAATAATCGACGAGGTAAACCATACCATGGAAGTTGTTGTGCCGGACGACTCCCTGTCGATTGCAATTGGCAAACAGGGCCAGAATGTAAGGCTGGCCTCCAGGCTCACGGGCTGGCATCTTGATGTAATAAGCGAAACCCGCTATAATGAAGGATTACGCTCCGGGTTCCAGTCGCTGATGAACCTTGCAAACATGACCGAATCAATTGCCAATCTGCTGTTCGACAAGGGGTATTTTTCCGCAGAAGATTTAAGCAAGGCATCTGCCGAGGATTTGGCACAGGAAACAGGGATATCCGAAGATGAGGCCTGGACGCTGATAGAGGAGGCCGCCGAACATCGCGAGCCGGAAAGCGTTCCTGAATACGTGGACCCGGAATTTTCGGCAGACCCCACAGATGCGGCCCATGAAGATGAAGTCTCAAACAATTCCGAGCCAGATAACCCGGAGAATTAAAAAAGCTGATTTCACAGCATACAGGCACCGGCACCTGTTCCGCCGTCCGCAGCAGCGGCGCCCGAAGATATCGCACAAAGCATCTTGAACAGTCAAGGGGGATGGATGGCAAAACGCAGAGTATTTGAGCTCGCCAGAGAGCTTAATATGACAAACAAGGAACTGCTGGATAAAATGCAGGAATTAAAGATAGATGTATCCAGTCATCTCGGCTCTCTGGAAGACGATACTGTCAGGCAGATCAAAAATGAAATCTTTGGCCGGGGAAAAAAGGCCAAAGTTGAAGATACCCGGGTTAGACCAAACGTAATACGCCGGCGCAGGAAAGCTGCGCCCGAGCCCCCCCCGGAAACAGAAGCAGAGCCGGAAGCCAAACAGAAAGCAGAGGCAAAAAAAGAGCCGGAAAAAGAGAAGCCCTCCGAGGCCCCCGCAGAGGAGACCGCAGAAACGGAAGCTGTGGAAAAAGAAGCCGAACCAGCAGCCAAACAGGAAGAAGAAAAAACAGAAACGGAAGCGGAAACGGCCGCGAAACAGGAAACCGCCGGAAAACCGGAGACTACAGAAGAAAGCCCTTCCGCCCCGGCCTCAGAAGAACAGGCGCCCGCCGAAGAGGTTTCGCCCCCCGTAAGCAAAGAGGCGAAACTACAAAAACAGGCTGAAAAAGAGACAGCCGAACCTGCGGAGGAAACTGCAGAGGTTAAGCAGAAACCGGCTGCAAAAGAAGCAAAGGGTAAAAAGAAGCCGGCGGAAAAACAGCCGGAAGCAAAAAAAGCAAAACCATCCGAAGAAGACAAAACGGCAGAAACGCCCAAAAAGCCAAAAAAGAAGAAAGGCAAAAAAGGGGGTGCCGCAAAGATAATCCGTCTGCCTGAAGCAGAAACAACCGCCGGGCCAGAAAAGCCAGAAAAACCTGAAATGCCGGAAAAACCGGAGGAAATCCAGCTTCCATCCCAGGAGACTGCTCCAGAACCCTCGGAGCCGGAACCGCAGAAAGAAGAACCTGCAAAACCCCGGGGTAAAAAGAAAAAGCGTCCTGAGCCGGAGACAATTGAAAAAGAAGCGGAAAAGGCCAAAAAACCCGCAAAGAAGAAGGCGGCCCCCAAACGCAAAGAGGTTGTGGAAGGCGACGCCCTGTATGACAACCGATTTGGCAGAAGCAAAAAAGGCAAAAAGAAAGGCAGCCCTGCAAAACAGGCGCCCGAGCACAAACCCCAGGCCACCACCCCCAAGGCCATAAAGCGCCGGATTAAAATCGACGACACGGTGGTGCTCTCGGATCTGGCCAAACGCATGGGGGTCAAGGGCAACGAGTTGATAAAGCGTCTGATGGAAATGGGAATGATGGTGACCCTTAATCAAAGCGTTGATTTTGAAACCGCGGAACTGCTGGCCTCTGAATATAATTTTGAAGCTGAAAAAGCCTCCTTTGAAGAAGACACCGTCATTCCAACCGGGGAGGACTCTCCGGAGCAGCTTGAACCCCGTCCCCCGGTGGTCACCATAATGGGACACGTGGACCACGGGAAGACCTCTCTTCTCGACGTAATAAGACATTCAAAGATCACGGCCGGAGAGGCAGGCGGCATCACCCAGCACATCGGTGCATACAGGGTGCCGTATGAAAACGGGGATATCATATTCCTGGACACCCCCGGACATGAGGCGTTTACCGCCATGAGGGCAAGAGGGGCCAAGGTAACCGATCTTGTGATCCTGGTGGTGGCTGCAGACGATGGAGTCATGCCCCAGACCATAGAGGCCATAGACCACTCAAAGGCGGCCGGCGTTCCCATCATTGTGGCTATAAACAAGATCGACAAGTCCGGAGCCGAACCCGATCGCATCAAAAGAGAACTTGCCGAAAAAGGGCTTGTGCCTGAAGAATGGGGCGGAGACACCATATGCGTTCCCGTCTCTGCCATACAGGAAACCGGCATCGACGAAGTGCTGGAGATGGTCCTGCTGCAGGCCGAAGTCCTTGAATTAAAAGCCAATCCCACCAAGCCGGCCCGGGGCTTTATTATAGAATCCAGGCAGGAAAGCGGCAGGGGGCCGGTCGCCACGGTGCTTGTCAGCGAAGGCACGCTTCATACGGGAGAAGCCGTGGTCTCAGGAATTCATAGCGGAAAAATCCGGGCAATGTTTGATGACCGCGGCAAATCTGTAAAAGAGGCAGGCCCTTCTTATCCGGTTGAGATCATCGGCCTTTCAGGGGTTCCAATGGCCGGCGACGAGTTAATAGCGGTGGCAGATGAAAAGACTGCCAGACAGATAAGCGAGCACCGGGAAGAAAAACAACGTACACGGGAGCTGGGCAAAACATCCCGCATGAGCCTGGAAAACCTTTATGAAAAGATGAAGGAAGGTGAGGTAAAAGATCTGAACCTGATCATAAAGGCAGACGTACAGGGGTCAATCGAAGCGCTCAGGGATTCTTTGACCAGGCTGTCCACCGACGAGGTCAAGATCAATGTGGTGCATTCGGCAACCGGCACGATACACGAATCCGACATCTCGCTGGCCGAGGTTTCAAACGCAATTATCCTGGGATTTAACGTCAGGCCGTCTGCAAAAGTAACGCGCCTTGCAGATGAAGAAAAAGTAGATATCAAGTATTACAACGTAATATATAATGCCATAAAGGACATAAAGGACGCCATGGCCGGAATGATGGCACCACGCTATGAAGAGCGCGTGCTTGGCAGAGCCGAAATCCGGCAGGTATTCAACGTACCCGGCATGGGAGCGGTTGCCGGCTGCATGGTGCTTGAAGGCAAAATCCAGCGGGGACAGCCAATCCGGATAATCCGGGAGGGTATAGTGATTCATGAAGGAAAAATTTCGTCCCTGAAACGTTTCAAGGATAATGTAAAGGAAGTCAGCCATAATTATGAATGCGGAATAGGCATAGAAAGGTTCAACGACATCAAGGTCGGCGACATAATTGAATGTTACTGGCTGGAAGAAATCAAACCCGTGATTGAATAAACCTTATTATGGTATTGGGATTCGGCACCGTCACCTTTCGGCTCAACGACTGCCGAGGGCTGAAGGAAAAACGAAAAATAATCAAATCAATTATCTCCAGAAGCAGAAACGGGTTTAATGCCGCCATTGCCGAGGTGGACTTCAACGATGTCCACCAGCAGGCCAAAATCGGATTCGCCCTTGTGGGCAATGACCGGCGTACCATAAACTCACAGATTGACAAGCTGCACGAATTTATTTATAAAACTGCGCTTGCTGAAATTATAGATACAGAAACGGAGATTCTGAGTATATGAAACCATACGGCCGCGCGGAAAGGGTCGGCGGCCTGATCCAGCAGACACTTTCCGAAATACTGAACAAATCAATAAAAGATCCGAGGCTCAGGTCGGTGGCAATCACCGGAGTCAGGATGACTGCGGACCTTAAGCTGGCGAGGATATACTTTGTAACCTCCGGACATTTTTCAACCAAAGAAGAGGCCACGGCGGGTTTTGCCAAAGCTCGGGGCTATATAAGGCATACACTCGCCGAAAAGCTGGAGCTGAGGTATATACCGGAACTCAAATTTTTCTACGACGATTCCATAGAATACGCGGATCGCATCAACAGCGTGATAAAGCGCTTGCATGATAAAAATGAATCGGATTATCCAACACCTGAAAAACAGTAAACAAATATTGCTTGCAACCCATATTCACCCCGACGGCGACGCCATAGGATCGCTCTTATCAATGGGTCTGGCATTAGAGGAGATAAAAAAAAAAGTACAACTCTACAATGAAAGCGTGCTGCCGGCAGTATACAACTTTTTGCCGTCCATTCACAGAATAAAAAATGATCACGGAAAACTTGAAAACTACGATACGGCGATAATCCTGGACTGCTCTGATCTGCAGCGCGTAGGCGAGGCGGCGGAAGCCATCAGCCGGATTCCCGTAATTATAAACATAGATCATCACGCAACCAACAGCAGATTCGGCAAATATCAAATGATCGATTCGAGAGCCGCTTCCACCACTGTGCTGGTCTACCGGCTGATTGCGGCCATGGACATTCCTGTTACCACGGCAGTGGCCTATGCGATTTATACAGGAATCATGGCTGATACAGGTTCATTCAGGTTTTCCAACACCAATGCCGAGGCCTTTAAAATATGCCATGAAATGGTCGACCACGGAGCCGATGCTCACAAGGTGGCCGAGCACGTATATGAAACCATATCACTTAAACGGGTCAAACTTTTAAACATGCTTTTTGACACTATTGAAATATCTGAAAACGGTAAGCTCTCGGTCATGACGCTGACCCAGAACATGCTGCACGCCACGGGCACATCTATTATCGATGTGGACGGGCTTATAAACTACGCCAGGCGCATAGAAAACGTAAAGGTCGCGGCTCTGCTGTGCGAGCGCTCAGGGGGCAGAAACCTGCACCCGCACAACGGCAGCTCATTTCACGTAAGCTTAAGATCCGACGGATCCGTGGACGTGGCCAATCTGGCGGCCGTATTCGGCGGAGGCGGGCACAGGAACGCAGCCGGATTCGACGCCCGGGGCCCTCTGCCTGAAGTGAAAAAACATCTGTATTCCATCGCAAATCATCTGCTATGAGCAGGACCGGGGAAATGGGCCATGCCATGGAAAAAATCCAGAACCGCTGCGGAAAAACAAAAACCACCCGGACAGGCGACGGCGTCCTGGTGCTGGATAAGCCCCGGGGGAAAACCTCGGCAGACGTGGTAAACCGGATAAAGAGGCTTTCGGGAATATATAAGGCAGGCCACAGCGGGACTCTGGATCCTTTTGCGACCGGCTTGCTCATATGCCCGGTAAATCGGGCCACGCGCCTGTCCCGGTTTTTCCTGCACGGAAACAAAAAATATGCGGCCGTGCTAAAGCTTGGCATTGAAACAGATACCATGGACGGAACCGGAGAGATTACCGCAAAGCACCCGGTCCCTCAAATATCCGAACAAAAGTTAAGAAGTATAACCCGGAAATACACCGGGCTTATACGACAGGTACCGCCGGCTTATTCTGCCTTAAAGCACAACGGCGTGCCCCTGTACAAATATGCCAGACAGGGAAAACCGATGCAAAAAGAGGCCCGGGCTGTTGAAATACACAGTATCTGCATAACCCGGGTGGAACCGCCCGAAATAGACATAGAAGTTTCCTGCGGCGGAGGAACCTATATCAGGAGCCTTTGCGCGGATATTGGAAAAGAGATAGGATGCGGGGCGCATGTCATTCGGCTTGTACGAACTGAAAGCTGCGGATTTGACATAAAGGAGGCCGCAGGCCTGGCCGAGCTTGAACAGGCTGAAACTCCGGAGGAGGTAGGCCGCTTTATTGTACCCATGGCCGACAGCCTCCGTGGAATACCTGCCTATAGGGCGGACTCGGGTTTGGTTGAAAAAATACGCTTCGGCAGACATATTTCAGAAACAGACATACGCAGCGCAGGAGCCGAATATGATCCGGCATATGAAGAAAATAATTATATCAAAATAGTTGATCCTGACAACAGGCTGCTGGCGGTCATTGAAAAAAAGAAAGACAAACCGGGCTATTCTTATTGTTGTGTTTTTCAGTCAAACTGATATTTATGGTATAAAATAAGGAGACCCCAAACACGGATTTCGAAACATGAAACAGATACTGATTTTCAAAAAATCAAATACGCAAGACCGCAAAATAATGACAGAGCAATGATACAGGAGGTAAAAGTGAATCTGGCAACTGAAAACAAACAGGGTACAATTGAGAAGTACAAACGGCACGAGGTGGATACAGGATCGCCGGAGGTGCAAATAGCGCTGCTCACAAACCGGATCGTCAACCTTACCGAGCATCTGAAAACTCACAAAAAAGACCACCATTCCCGTCGCGGACTGCTGGTCATGGTGGGCAGAAGACGCCGTTTGCTCAACTATCTCAAAAACCAGGATATCAACCGCTACCGCGAACTTATAAAGCGACTCGGCATACGGAAGTAGCCCGAATTAAGCCCGGCCGCATTATGTGCATGAGCACAGACGCCGGAAATGCCGGCATAAAACATCAAACGGAGCTTTCAATTTTTAGATTCCTGCAACATCCTTTTTTATTGAGAAAATTGAACTTTTTTGAATAGCTCGGGAGCTTATTATGGAAATATCATTTAAAACACAGCTCGGCGGAGAGACGCTAAGCATTCAGGCCGGAAAACTGGCCAAGCAGGCATCGGGATCGGTGCTGGTCCAGTACGGTGAAACCATGGTCATGGCAACAGCCGTGTCAACCGATGATCCCAGGCCCGAAGTATCGTTTCTTCCCCTTACGGTGGAATACCAGGAAAAAATCTATGCTGCAGGCCGGATCCCGGGCAATTATTTCCGGCGGGAGATAGGAAGGCCCAGCGAAAAGGAAACCCTGACTTCCCGGCTGATTGACCGTCCCATAAGGCCTCTTTTTCCAAAAGGCTACAACTATGAAACCCAGGTGATAGCAACTGTTCTGTCCATGGATAAGGAGAACGAACCCGATGTTCTTGGCATGATTGGTGCTTCGGCCGCACTTGAGATATCGGACATCCCGTTTGAAGGCCCTATTGCCTGCGTACGCGTCGGGCGCATCAACGACCGGTTCGTGATCAATCCGGGGATCAGCCAATGGAATGAATCCGACATAAATCTTATAGTGGCGGGTTCCAGGACCGGAATCATAATGGTTGAAGGCGGGGGCGATTTCGTATCCGAATCGGACATGATAGAGGCGATTTTTTACGCCCACCAGGAAATGCAGCCCCTGATCGATATACAGGAGAAACTGCGCGACAGCATCGGCAAGGAAAAAAGATCCTTTCAACTGCCTGAAAAAGACCCCGCCCTGGTGGCCCGGATAAAGGAACTTGCCCAGGACAGATTAAGGCAGGCCGTAACAGTGCAGGAAAAAATGGACCGCCGCAAAGCAATAGCCGATGTAAAAGAGCAGACACTTGAAGCACTTGGAGAAGAATACGAAGAATACAAAAGCGATGCGGCCGAGATCCTCGGCGACCTTCAAAAAGAGATCTGCCGCGACATGATTCTAAACCAGGGCATACGCATCGACAACCGCAGAACAGACCAAATCCGGTCCATTTCCTGCGAGGCCGGGATTCTGCCGCGGGTTCACGGAAGCTCACTGTTTACCAGGGGCGAAACCCAGGTTCTTGCAGCCCTTACCCTGGGCTCCGGCCAGGACGAGCAAAGGGTTGAAACACTTTTGGGGGACGAATCATTTCCCTTTCTACTGCATTACAATTTCCCGCCCTATTCCGTGGGAGAAGTAAGGCGGGCCGGAGGTCCCAGCCGTCGCGATATAGGCCACGGAGCCCTTGCAAAACGAGCCTTGGAAAAGGTGGTCCCTGCAAAAGAGGGCTTTGACTACACAATCAGGCTGGTATCAGAGGTGCTTGAGTCCAACGGTTCATCTTCAATGGCTACCGTGTGTGCCTCAAGCATGGCCCTTATGGACGGCGGAGTCCCTGTGACCGCCCCTGTTTCGGGTATTGCCATGGGTCTTGTCACAGACGGGGAAAAATCAATGATTCTCTCCGATATCCTGGGTGATGAAGATCATTTCGGGGACATGGATTTCAAGGTTGCAGGAACGCGAAGCGGCATCACAGCCCTCCAGATGGACATCAAGGTAAAGGAACTCTCAAGACAGATCCTGGAACTGGCGCTGGAGCAGGCAAAAGACGGCCGGTTTTATATCCTGGATTGTATGGAAGAGACCATCAACGCGCCCAGAAGAGAGCTTTCCCCGTATGCGCCCCATGTAATTTCAGTCCAGATAAGCCCTGAGCGCATAGGTGAGCTTATAGGCCCCGGGGGCAAGCATATTCGCCAGATTCAAAACGACACCAACACCCAGATCGAAATAAACGACACCGGGCTTGTAAAGATATCCGCCTTTTCCAAGGAAGAAGGGGATGCCGCAGAGGAGATCATAAGAGACATAGGCTCCGAACCTGAAATAGGAGAGGTCTATGAAGGCACGGTGGTCAGGACAACGGACTTCGGGGCATTTGTGGCGATAAAGCCCAAAACCGAAGGGCTTGTCCATATATCTGAACTGGCACATCACAGGGTCAAGAACGTATCCGATATCGTCAAGGAAGGCGACAAACTGCAGGTAAAGGTGATAGATATAAGAGACGGCAAAATCCGCCTGAGCCACAAGGCACTGCTTGAAGCGCCTGAAAAAGAATCCGCAGATTCCCATGACACCGCTTCGCCGGGAGGCGGAAAAAATACGCGTCCGCACCGCAACCAGCGCGACAGCAGAGGCGGAGGAAAAGACAGGGACAGGCGCCAGCCGAAAAAAGACCCTGAAAGCAAATAATCCGCCTATCAGATGACGGAGACCACGGTCATAAAATGCCGGCGGGTAAGACCTGAATCAGACGGCGATATCCCGCCGCCCCGCCATATGACGCAGCATTCGGCGGGAATGGATTTATGCGCTGCTGTCACAGGCCCAGTCACTCTGCCCCCAGGTGAAATAAGTCTTATCCCCACCGGCTTTGCGGTGGCTCTTCCCAGTGAACACGAGGCACAGATACGTCCCAGAAGCGGACTTGCAGTAAAGCACGGTATAGGGATCGTCAATTCCCCCGGCACCATTGATGCGGACTACAGGGGTGAAATCCAGGTGGCTCTTATCAATCACGGGAAATCGCCATTTACGGTAAACAGGGGTGACCGCATCGCACAGATGATCGTTGCCCCTGTTTCCCGTACAAAGGTTGAGCTTGTGGATTCTCTGGAGGAATCCGGGAGAAACAGCGGCGGATTCGGGCATACGGGCGTATAGAAAACATTCTGCATCCCTGAAACATAGCTGCAGTTGTTTATAATTGTTTGAAGTTTTTCATGTTTTTGGAATTTATCCGTACCTGGCAGCCTTGTTTGTGGGATCTCCCTCGGCAAGCATCCGCTGCATGACACGCTTCTGCTCCTCTGCGGGCATAACGCCGCAAAGAGTTGCAGTCATAACAATCTCTGCCTGCTCGTCGGTAAAAACAGCCTCTGCCTCGACCCTGCCCTTATCATCCACATCGGTTATTTCAAGTACGCAGGTTACGGTCTGGTTAAGGTAGACGGCTTTTTTAAAGCGAAAATCCATTCCCGTGGCCAGGCAACCGAGCTGGCCGCCTATCTCGGTTAGCATGGCGCCTATAAGCAGCCCGTGGCATATCCTGGATGAAAAACCCCTGGAACGGGCAAAACGCTCGTCAAAATGCACTGGATTGTAATCGCGCGAAATTTCAGCAAACCCGAGCATGTCAGCCTCGGTAAAAGTTCGGGTCACCGAAAACCGGTCGCCTTTCTTTATGCCGCGGATAGCATTCTGTCGCATTGTTCGTTCCCCCTTCCGTTTAATCTGATTTCACACGCAGCCTGTAATATTTACAACAAACTTTTTCATTTTTAAACTTTTTCTTGACATCTGACTCAAGGGCTTTAATCTTTGTTTAAAAATTTCATAGATCGATGTTGGGGGTGCCGGAGCCCGGCTGAGAATCCGAAGAAAAGCGGATAACCCTTTAAACCTGATCAGGATAATGCCTGCGCAGGGAAAACTACGGACATCCATGCATACCCAGAAAATGGACGTTTAACCGCTTTCCCCAGCCGGGAGGCGGTTTTTTTATTGTAAGAACGAAAGGAGAATAAACATGGCACTTGACGAAATTATCATATCCAGGGCAATTATCGACCGCTACCATGAAAAGCTGACCAAAAACCTTGAAACCGATGTTGCAATCGTTGGAGCAGGCCCCTCCGGACTTGTGGCAGGATATTGCCTGGCGGAAGCCGGAAAAAAGGTGGCTCTTTTTGAACGAAAACTCAGCATCGGCGGCGGCATGTGGGGCGGAGGAATGCTGTTTAACGAAATCGTGGTCCAGTCCGAAGCTCTGCCCATACTGGAGAAATTCGGAATCAGATACAGACAGTATCAGGGCGACTACTACACGGCAGACGGAATCGAATCGGTGGCATCGCTTACAGCCTGCGCCCTTAAAGCAGGGCTTACCATATTTAACTGTGTCACCGTGGAAGATGTCATGATGCGGCCTGAAAGGGTGGAAGGGCTGGTGATCAACTGGGCGCCGGTTGAAATGACCGGCCTGCACGTGGACCCGCTGACCGTACGTACCAGCTTCGTGGTTGATGCCACAGGCCATGACACAGATATTGTAAAAGTGGTGGACGGGAAGATGCCCGGCAGGCTCAACACTTTTACAGGCGGTATTGTCGGCCAGAAGGCCATGTGGGCGGACAGGGCTGAAACAGATACCACGCAGAATACAAAGGAAGTTTTCCCCGGGCTCTATGTTGCAGGAATGGCAGCCAATGCAACAGCAGGCGGTCCCCGCATGGGTCCGATATTCGGCGGGATGCTGCTTTCCGGCCAAAAAGTTGCGGAAAAACTGATCCAGAGGCTGGATCAAACCACATAGAAACCGGGAGTAGTACAATGACACAGCTTAAATCAGCAATATCAGGCCGTATTACCGATGAAATGAAGCAGGTAGCCGAAGCCGAAGGGATTTCTGCCGATTACCTGAGGCAGCAGATTGCACAGGGCCGCGTGGTAATTCCGAAGAACAAAGGGCACAGCTTTGCCCCAAGAGGCATAGGAAAGGGCCTTCGCACCAAGATAAATGCCAATATAGGCACATCGCCGAGCCGCCACGAGATCGGGGAGGAACTGGCCAAGCTTGATGCCGCTGTCTGCGCAGGCGCAGACGCTGTAATGGATCTGTCAACCGGGGGCGACCTGGATTCGGTTTTGAAAAAAATTCTTCAACACTCCGAAGTCATGATTGGTACGGTCCCCGTCTACAAGGCTGTGAGCCGGATGCTCGCTGCGGACAAAGCATGCCCGGATCTTGCCGCAGATGACATTTTTGATGAAATCGAGGTACAGTGCAGAGCCGGGGTGGATTTTATAACCGTACACTGCGGCATTACAATTGAAACCCTGCGGGTTCTTAAGGGCTGCGGCAGGACGATGGGCATGGTCTCGCGGGGCGGGAGCCTTATGGCCGAATGGATATCGAAAAACAGCGCGGAAAATCCGCTCTACGCCGAATATGATCGTCTCCTGGAAATTGCCGGGACATATGACGTCACCCTTTCCCTCGGCGACGGCCTGAGGCCCGGAACTATTTTCGATGCCCATGATCGCGCCCAGATAAGTGAACTCGTGGTTCTTGGAGAGCTCGCCCAAAGGGCAAGAGCCGCCGGAGTCCAGGTAATGATAGAGGGGCCCGGGCATGTGCCCCTGGACAGGATTGCCTATGATATGAGGCTTCAGCAGCGCCTTTGCGGAGAAGCCCCATATTACGTGCTCGGACCTCTTCCCACGGATATAGCCGCCGGCCACGATCATATTGCAGGAGCTGTGGGAGGTGCGATTGCCGCTGCAAACGGGGCGGACTTTTTGTGCTATGTCACCCCCGCCGAACATTTAACTCTTCCCGGCAAAGCAGAAGTCCGTGAAGGTGTGATAGCATCGAAAATCGCAGCCCATATCGGGGACCTGGGAAAAGGTATAGCATCTGCCCGCCAAAGAGACCGCAAAATGACGGAGGCGCGCAACAGGTTTGACTGGCAGGCCATGTTCGAGCAGGCCATAGATCCGCAAAAAGCAAAAGCCATGCGCGTTGAAAGCGCCGACAACGACAGGGACGTGTGCACAATGTGCGGGGACTTCTGCGCTCTTAAAACTTACGCAAGGGCAATGGAAGAAAACAAATAAAGAGGAAACACGGAACCCGAATATCTAAATCCAAAACAAATTCCAACTCTTAAATTTTAAACCCGCCCGGATGTTGATTCCCGGTTTTTTTTGGGGTATTTATATAGTGTGACCTCGATAAATTTATTTTGCTCATTTTCTCATTATAAACAAGGAGTTTGTCATGGTTGCATTTCATTACCAGCCCATGTTCCCCCTCGGAAGTGATAATACGGAATTCCGGCTTCTCACTGATTCGCATGTCTCGGTCTCGGAATTTGACGGACAACCCGTTGTAAGGACAGACCCGGAGGCCCTTTCATTGCTTGCGGAAACAGCTTTCAAAGACGTCTCTCACCTTTACAGAACATCTCATCTGCAGCAACTGGCAGACATCTTAAAAGATCCTGAAAGCTCGGAAAACGACAGGTTCGTTGCCCTGGAGATGCTTAAAAATGCGGTAATTTCAGCGGAATTTGAATTCCCTATGTGCCAGGACACCGGCACCGCAGTAATTATCGGAAAAAAGGGACAACGGATATGGACAGGTGAAAATGACGAGCAGGCCCTTTCAAGGGGGGTGTTTGACGCCTACACGAAAAACAATCTCAGATATTCCCAGAATGCCCCATTAAACCTGTATGAAGAAAAAAATACAGGCTGCAACCTGCCTGCACAGATTGAGCTTTATGCAACAAAAGGAAGTGACTACGATTTTCTCTTCATTGCCAAGGGCGGCGGATCGGCAAACAAGACCTTTTTATACCAGCAGACAAAGGCCATATTAAATGAAAAGGCACTGATTCCTTTTCTAACAGAAAAGATGAAATCACTTGGCACTGCCGCCTGCCCGCCCTACCATCTGGCAATCGTTATAGGAGGCACTTCGGCTGAAGCCAATCTAAAGACAGTAAAACTTGCAAGCGCGGGATATCTTGACACCCTTCCCGCTACGGGCAATGAATACGGCCGCGCCTTCCGCGTGCCGGAACTGGAGGAAAAGCTCCTTGGCGTATCCCGGGATCTCGGCATCGGCGCCCAGTTTGGCGGCAAATACTTCTGCCTTGACGTAAGGGTCATCCGCATGCCCCGGCACGGTGCCTCCTGCCCGATCGGCATCGGGGTAAGCTGCAGCGCGGACAGAAATATTAAAGGCAAAATAACCAAAGAAGGGGTTTTTCTCGAGCAACTCGATACAAACCCGGCCCGTTTTCTGCCGGAAGAACCGGAAATTGAAAGCCCCGCGGTAAATATTGATTTAAACCGCCCCATGGAGGAAATAAGACGTGAATTGAGCCAATATCCCGTCACCACCCGGCTTCTTCTCTCGGGCGACATAGTGGTGGCAAGGGATATCGCCCATGCGCGGATCTATGAACAGCTCGAAAAAACCGGCGAACTGCCGCAATACATAAAGGACCATATAATATACTACGCAGGACCTGCAAAGACCCCCGGGGGTTATGCCTCCGGCTCCTTCGGCCCCACCACCGCCGCGCGCATGGACCCGTATGTACCGATATTTCAGAAACACGGCGGCTCTTTTGTCACCCTTGCAAAGGGCAACCGTTCGGCACAGGTAAAGGAAGCATGCAGAAAATACGGAGGTTTCTATCTCGGCTCAATTGGCGGGCCTGCGGCGCGGCTGGGAAGAGACTGCATAACGAACGTTGAAGTGATAGATTTTGCAGAACTCGGCATGGAAGCTGTCTACAAAATCAGTGTAAAGGATTTTCCGGCTTTTATAATAATTGACGACAAGGGCAACGACTTTTTCGAACAGATGCTGAAAACAGATGAATGAGAAGATAACAGGCAGGACAAAGCGCATATCTCAATTTTTGAGCCATGATGCCTGGAATGATCCGCCCGATGCAGGCGTTTTGCATATGGGCCTTCTTTATGCATTGCGGGTGGCTCTGATCACGGCAAACAGCATTCGAAACAAGACCATACTTCTGCGGGCCTCGGCTCTTTCCTACAGCACCCTTCTGGCGGTGGTGCCGGTGCTTGCCATAGGATTTTCAATGCTAAAAGGCCTGGGGCTTGAAACAAGGCTCGAGCATGTGCTGGTCGGTTATCTGACTGCAGGGCAGGAGGAGCTTGGCAGCAAATTAGTTGAATACATATCCAATACCGATTTCAAGGCTCTCGGGGCCGTGGGGACAGGGGTGCTCATCTATGCCGTTATAATGATGTTAAGCAATGTTGAAGGGGCCTTCAACGATATATGGGGTGTAACGCGAAACAGAACCGTAATCAGGAAAATCTCGGACTACATAAGCGTACTGCTCCTTGGACCGCTGCTTATTGTAATCTCAATGGCCATGATAACCTCCCTTTCATCGAATACGGTTGCACAGACGCTTTCGCAATACAGGATTTTCAGGGATTTTTTCATCCTTTTTGATATGGTTATCCCGTATCTGGGGCTTTGGCTGGCCTTTACAGCCATGTACATGCTTATGCCCAATACCAGGGTGCGTTTTGTGCCGGCCCTGATAGCCGGGGCTGTATGCGGCAGCGCCTGGCAGCTTGCATTCGAGGTTTATACGGGATTTAATATAGGCGTGGCCCGCTACAACAATATCTACGGCGTCTTTGCCGCCCTGCCCATTTTCATAGTATGGATATATATCAGCTGGGTCATCGTCCTGGTCGGGGCAAAAATTTCAAATGCCATACAGAACATCGGGACCTACCAGCTGGAATTCAAAGGAGCTGGGGCAAGTCCCGGCCAGAGGCAGGCCATGGGTCTTTATATCTTCTATGAAATCGCCAGACATTTTCATCTTGGGCTTTCGCCGCCCGGGGCTGAAGAGATCTCAAGACGCCTGTCCGTGCCTTTAAGGCTTGTAGAAGAAATTTTAAATATTTTTTGCAAAAAGGGTCTGCTTCGGCAAATTGAAAACGAAGAGCAGATCTTTCAGCCTGCAACGGATTTGAGGCGGATTCGGATCTCGGATATTTTCAACGCCATACGGGATCAGGGACAAACCCCCTGGGAAATCCCTGAGCATGCAGAAAATCCGGCACTCGAGGACCTGATCCGCGCCAGAAAACAGGGAGCGGACCAGGCCACAGACGAGTTAAATATGGACAGCCTTGTCTCCACAGAAATATCTTAAAAAACCCGGGGCCTGACACAGAGGCCCTAATCTATGCGCTCGAATGCTTTCTTGCCCGCTTTGCATATCGGACAGGTATCCGGAGCCTCGTCTGCAACAGTATTGCCGCAGACAGAACACACATAGTAACAATCCACGGATTTGAGATTGTCCAGCGTGTCTAACATCTCCTGATAAAGACGTGCATGAATCTTCTCCACCTCGTTGGCATAGGAAAAGCTCCGCTCTGCGGCTTTATTTTCCTCCTGTTTTGCATCTTCGATCATTTCCGGATACATGGACTTAAACTCATGGGTTTCGCCGGCCACAGCCTCCTTCAGATTCTCAGCCGTGGATCCGATTCCGTCCATTGCCCGCAAATGCGAATGGGCATGCACCGTTTCGGCCGCCGCAGCCGCACGAAACAGTTTTGCCGCTGCCTTAAAACCCTCTTTTTCAGCCTGCTGCGCAAACGCCAGGTACTTCCTGTTGGCCTGGGACTCGCCTGCAAACGCTTCCTTGAGATGATCAAGTGTTTTACCCATTTAATCCTCCTTGTATTCAGGTTTTCTGATGTGCCGGGAATTTGACTTTTCACACAAATTACGGCGCTATTAAACTTACTTCAGGAGAAAAATAACCGCTAAAACAAAATTTGCAAAATAACATCCATTCCTGGTGATAATCCGGCTTCGTCTTTTCCGGCATCCAAAAGCCCGGAGGCAAAATGATAAATGTTTATCAAAAATTGCTGCAGGGAGCCCAAGAAGCATTGATAGCATGGACATTGGTGTGATATGATTGTTGTGATTTTTTTTCACCAACCCAGCAAGCCAAAGATAAAAGGATATTCAATGAAAACCGACAACTCGCCGGTAGAGCCGCTCAAAAAGGTCACGGTTCACATTTCGGCCGGCAAAAGACCGTCCGGAACAGAACTAATGGATCCGGAGACGGTGGAATTTATTTTCGGCCTCGGCAGAACCGGACTGGCCCCCCTTGAGCGCACAATAGAGGGCAAAACTGCAGGATACTCCACAAGCGTGGAAATATATCGTTCAAACATACCTGAATTTTTTGGACATATATTCCCCTTTCCCATGAGGCTTAAAATCCCCCTGGATCCGTTTTACCTTAACATGAAAATAGTATCTGTCGATTCGGCTCCCCCCAGGGAGGTGGTCAGGGCCATGGCGGAAATAGCGGCCTGCAGCGGATGTGATTGCGGATGCGGCGGACATTTTTAAATTTCAGGCGTCTCTATGATTATGATCTTTATCATATATCATCTTATCAAGTGTTTCGTCCTTTTCCTCCCAGATTTTGTTCAACCATTTATTGAAGGGTTCACGAACCCGGTTGTCGGTAAAATAACCGGCCTGAAAGAATTCATCCGGGATATCCAGAATCCTTGCCTCCACTTTCACCCTGGAGACCTTTCCGCAGAAAAACTCCCAGAGGCCGGGGGCTCCCTCGGGAAAGGCTATGGTGATGTCAACCATGTTTTCCAAAAGCTCGCCCATGGCGTAAATCGTCATTGCGAGCCCTCCTGCTCTGGGCCTTAAAAGGTGTCTGAAGGGGGAGTCCTGCATGCTTTGCTTTTCAGGGGTACGGCGTGTTCCTTCCACAAAATTTATGACCGTTACCGGTATTTCCTTGAATTTTTCGCAGGATTTTTTCGCGGTCTCAAGATCCCGCCCCTTAAGATGCGGATTTTTTCTGAGAAACTCTTTTGAATAGCGTTTCATCACGGGATAGTCCATCGCCCAGAGGCATTGGCCGAAAAACGGGACCCACAAAAGCTCCTTTTTAATGAAAAACTTGTAAGGCGGCACTTTACCGGCAAGTACATGAACCAGAACAAGGATGTCGACCCAGCTCTGATGGTTTGAAACAATAAGGCACCACCTGTTTGTGCAGACATTCTCAAGCCCGCTTGTCTCCCAGATCACTCTTCCGGTGAGCCGGTGGGTCCAGATGGCACATCTTACCCACATGCCACTTGCAATCCAGTCCGTAACCTTGCTGCTCCAAAGCTTTGCGCCCCTGAAAGGGGACAAAAATTTTACTATTGCCACGGCAAAAAGAAAAAGCGAAAGCGCCACAGTAAAGGCAACATAAAGCGCAAATGTCAAAATACCGCGAATAAACGGCGGAAGAAAATAAAACATGATGTCTTTCCCCTATCCGGGTATATTAATTTTTAATATGTTTTATTTACCAAATATTGATGGCCTCGTAAAAAGCAATTTACACCGCTGCGGCGGTGTAAATTGCTTTTTACGAGTTCGTCAATATTGTCTATAATTTCAAGATTTTTTACTATAGGGCTCTGCCGTGCAGCGCTTAATGAGCCGGATGGAAAATAAAGCAGGCCGGCCCTGATTTGAACAATGCTTTTTAGATGCTTATATTATTTTGTTAAAGGATGCAACGTAATGATTATCTCAACATCCTTATTTCACACAAAGGCACCAAAGAACCGATGACTGCATTTTGCATATATTAAAATAAGAATATATCGAATATTCAGAAAGTTGAAAAAATTCATGAAAATTTCATATTGATAATTTAAACCCTTTATGGGATCATAATAAGATAACGGTACAATCAGACATGTATTTTGACTTAAACCAATTGAAGCGGAATAAAAACAATGGAAAAAATTGTCGTTGAAGGCGTGTACAAAGTTTTCGGGCCCGATCCCCAAAAGGGGATAGAGATGTATGAAAAGGGGCTCTCCAAAGATGAAATCCAGGAAAAAACCAAAAATACGATAGGGGTGGCGGATGTCACGTTCTCGGTAAACGAAGGAGAAATTCTTGTTATAATGGGGCTTTCCGGCAGCGGCAAATCAACTCTGGTGCGGTGCCTGAACAGACTTATTGAACCTACCACCGGCAAAATAACAGTCGACGGAATCGACATAACGGGTCTTGACAACGAACAGCTCCGCAAGTTCCGGCTCGAGCACCTGAGCATGGTTTTCCAGAACTTTGCACTGTTTCCTCACAGGACGGTACTAGACAACGTGGGATACGGCCTTGAAATCCAGAATGCCCCCCATGAAAAGCGGCGGGAAAGATCCATGGAAGCAATCGTGCAGGTAGGCCTTAAAGGCAACGAAAACTCCTATCCTAGCCAGCTTTCCGGCGGCATGCAGCAGCGCGTCGGGCTTGCCAGGGCTCTTGCCATGGATTCCGACATAATGCTCATGGACGAAGCCTTCAGCGCACTCGATCCCCTCATAAGAAGCGATATGCAGGATGAACTGCTCCAGCTGCAGGGAAAGGTACAGAAAACAATAGTTTTTATAAGCCATGACTTAGACGAAGCTCTTAAAATCGGCGATCGCATCGTTTTGATGAAAGACGGCTACATAGTTCAGTCAGGTACGGCCGAAGAGA
>JBKHFD010000017.1:0-26249 GCA_046540355.1 Desulfobacterales bacterium | reverse complement strand
CTGACTCTGGCGCTTTAAGGCCTCGTCAAGCTGTGCCTGGCTGATAAGCCCGCCTTGCACCAGCAATTCGCCAAGGCGTCTTTTGCCCGCCTGGAGTGAAGATTTTCCTGCCCTTTTTTGATCAGAATTATCAGTCACTTTACCTCCCCAGGGCAAAATGTTTTCAAACAAAAATAAATAATCAGATATAAACGCCTGTTTTCCCGGCCTTCCCGGTGGAGCGAAGATACACTAAAAGCTCCGGTGAAAAGAAACCATTACGGAATGGGATCCTATCCCCAGGGAAAGCCCTGATTTTCCGGCATCCTGGAAATGCTGCCGCATATAATCCCTGTAGCTCTTGCGGTTATACTTATGAGCACTGGATACGGCTCCCATCGCTCCACCCCCGTAGAATCCGGCCCCAGCCAGGCCTGCAAGGCCGCCGATTGCATTGAGGTCATTGTCAAATGCCTCCCAGGAAGCAGCAGCAAGTCCGGCGGTGAGGAAAAAAGCTGTTGCCGCCTCGCTGTAGCGTCCGCAGTAAAGATACCCCCCACCCGGAACTATGGAAAATATACCTGCAAGAACCGGGCTTTTGGAGGGAATCTTTCCGGGATTATCAATATCTCCCAGGATCTGTTCAATATTATACTCCCGACTGTTTCCGGGGCTTACCTGATTAAAGGATGAACGCGCGCCGGATATGTCCCCGGATTCCAGCTTCAGCCTGCCACTTTCAAACATAGCCCTGTCACGGTCCTTCTGATCCGGGGCGCGGGCGGCTATGGATGCCAGGATATTGAGAGCTTCCTTGATATCGTTGCGCCCTGCATGGCACCGGCTTATCATAAACATTGATTCCACGGCATGTTCTGATGTGCCAAATCTCTTTACCACGGCTTCAAAGGCATTTATCGCATCCCCGTATCTCGGAATCCTGAAGTATGACATTCCGGCCTTAAACCCGGCTTCGGCGGACCGGGTATGATCGGGGAAAAAATGGAAGAACCGTTTAAACTCGATGGCGGCGGCAAGATAATCACCGCTTTCATAATTTTTCTCGGCAAATTCATACTGTGTTTCAGGCGAAATACGAAGCTCCCGGGATTCGTCCTCCCCGGCCAGGACGCCAGACGGCAGGAATATCAGTAAAAACATTACTGCAATTCCGCAGCACGATGCAATCCGGTACTGCCAGCTCCCGGCATTGCGTCCTTTGCCGCCCCTACCCCTGGGTAACACGCAGCACTTCCTCTACTGTTGTTACCCCGCTTAACACCTTGTCAATTCCGTCCTGGTAAAGTGTGGTCATGCCCTGTCTTACAGCCTCGTTTTTTATGCGGTGGGAATCATAGGTCTTTAATACCAGGTTCTGCAGCGAGGATTTAAGTTCCAGAATTTCGTAAATGCCCACCCTGCCGCGGTAGCCGCTGTTAAAGCATCTGCTGCACCCTGTTGCCCGGTAAAGAGGCGGCTTTTGCTTATCCTCCGGGTATATGCCCAGGCGCTCCAGGGTTGGCTCATCCGGCTCATATAGCTCCTTGCAGTCCTTGCACAGCACCCGGACCAATCGCTGTGCAATCACTGCTATCACGGAGGAGGAAATAAGAAAAGGCTCCACTCCAAGGTCGACCAGGCGCGTTATTGCGCTTGCAGAGTCATTGGTGTGCAGGGTCGAAAATACGAGATGACCGGTCAGGGCTGACTGGACGCCGATTTCCGCGGTTTCAAGATCCCTCATCTCGCCTATGAGAATAACGTCCGGGTCCTGGCGGACTATGGAACGAAGTCCCTTTGCAAATGTCAGGTCTATCTTGGGGTTTACCTGGATCTGGTTTACCCCTCTTAACTGATATTCCACAGGATCCTCTACGGTGATAATATTGAGATCCGGGGAATTCAGACTCGAAAGCACTGCATAAAGCGTGGTGGTCTTGCCGCTTCCTGTAGGGCCTGTTACAAGAATAATACCGTGGGAATAGCTGATAAGTTTTTTTATCTGGTCGAGTTTGGCATGGCCAAGTCCCAGATCCGAGAGTCTGAACAGGGCGCCTGACTTGTTTAAAAGACGCATTACAACGCGCTCGCCATATTGAATAGGTATGCTTGATACACGAATATCTATGTTCTGATTGCCTATTTTCACCTCAAAGCGGCCATCCTGGGGCAGTCGTTTTTCGGCTATGTTCATCCTTGCCATGACCTTGATACGCGATACCAGCGAGGACTGCATCCATTTGGGCGGTGTTAGCATGTCATATAAAATCCCGTCAATGCGATAGCGCACTTTAAGGTTGTACTGTTCGGGCTCTATGTGAATGTCGCTCGCACCGATCTTTACGGACTGGGAAATCACATGATTGACAAGTTTGATTATTGGTGCATCACTTGTATCATCCAGCAAGTCGGCGGTTTCTTCTATTTCGCTTATAATGTCTCCGCCGTTTTCCTCCATGTCGGCAACAAGCTGCTCTGCGGTATCCCTGCTGCTGTCATAGGCAAGATTTACAAGGGAATAAATGGCATCGCGCGTGGATAGCACAATCTCGAAATCATTGATTTCAAGAAGCTGAACCAGGTCGTCGAGCTGCTGAAATGCCGTGGGATCATTTATAGCTATTTTTGTACGGCCGTCCTCCTCCGGGCCCTGCCTGCCGGGTTCCATTCGTATTGGGACCATTGCGTATTTCTTTAAAAACCCTATGGGGACCTTTCTGGCAAACCAGGTGTCAAGATTTTCCAGGGGGAGCTTCTGCCAGAACGGCAGGTCATAAATGCGGGCATATGCCTGAAGAAGCTGATGCTCGGAGATAATCTTTTTTTTAAGCAGAATCTCCGAGAGGGGCAAATTTTGCTCCGAGCGCATCTTCCTTGCTTCTGCGAGCTCGTTTTCATCAACCCCGAAATCGTTTGTAAGTATATATGAAAGCCGCTGTCTCATTTTTCCGACTCTGATTTTTCGTCTCCCGGCCGGCCGTAAAGCTTGATAGAGTCCTCTTCCGGCACGACCTCCATATCGCTCTTTTTCTCTTTGTAAAAATCCGAAGCATCCTTGGGCTCGGACATCACCCTGGGGGTTAAAAACACAAACAGGTTTGTTTCTTCACCTCCCGTGGCAGAAGACTTAAACAGCCAGCCTAGAATAGGAACGCTCCCAAGGCAGGGAACACTGTATTCCCTCTCCGATAGGCTTTCATCTATAAGGCCGCCGATAACCACTGTGTTCCTGTCATTTACCTCCACGGTTGTGTCAACGGTGCGTTTAAGCGTTGTGGGCTGGAATTGCTCCGTGGTTTCCTCAAGCTTGGTAACTTCCTGGAGAATCTCCAGGCGGATCTTTCCGTCTTTGTTTATCTGCGGAGTTATCTCGAGCAATATTCCGACGTCCTTGTATTCGTAATTGCTGTACTCGGTCTCTCCGCTGGCTGCCCGGGTAAGATACGGTATGTTTTTTCCCACCCGGATCTTGGCGCTTTTGTTGTCTGTTGTCAATATCTGGGGGGTGGAAAGGATCTGCACGTCTTTGTCCCTCTGGTATGCCTGGATCAGTGCCCTGATGGTGGGAAACCTAATATCCCCGACTTCTATGTTTTCACCGAGTATGCCCATGGAAAACCCCGGGGGCAGAAGTGCACCCCCGGTACCACGTGATTCGGGAATCGAATAGTCATACCCGGAATCCCCTCCCATGGCGCCTCCTGAAAATCCTCCGCCGTATACCCCCTCCCTGTCATCATGGCTTGCCTCTTCGCCGGCTATCCATTCCGCACCGAGACGAAATGACTTGTCCTTGCTCACTTCCATGATCAGGCACTCTATATATACCATGGCCCGGGGGCCGTCGAGTTTTTCGATCACTGATTTCAGGAGTTCATAGTCATCTCTTTCCGCCCGGATTATCAGGCTGTTTGTGGACTCATCCGCGGCGATTTTAACGTTTTCAGATACCACGGGGGCTTCTTTTTTTCCTGATTTCTCTGATTTTTCCCCTTCTCTCGTGGGCAGTTCCTGAAGCACGCCTACAAGCTCTTCGGCCTTGGCGTTTTCAAGATAATAAACATGGACTTTTTCCTTTCCCCTGGGCATCTCCTTGTCCAGCATTTTAACAAGCTCCCTGACACGTTCCACATCAGGCTCGCTTGCCTGAATCACCAGAAAGTTTGTCCGCTTCTCAGCCACGGCCACTATCTCTTCATCCTGCCGTCTCTCTCCTTTTCTCCCTGCATTAAACAGGGAGTCGACAATCCTTACCATTTCCTCTGCATCCGCATGCTCAACAGGAATTACGGATATTTCCCTGCCGGTACCTTCAACGTCTATTGTGTCTATAATGCGCATAAGGCGCCTTATATTGGAATACACGTCAGTAATTATAAGAGTACCCGTGGGAGGATAAGAAATAATCACGGCGCTCTTTGAGACAAGAGGCGAAAAAATTTTTTTTATCTCCTCCGGATCCGCATAATCAAGGGGAAGCACCTGGGTGACAACCCTGTCTTCCTCCTTGTCAGCCTCACGCTTCAGCTTGGTTTCAATGCTCATGGAACGCGCATTGGGCGTGGGAACAATCTTGGTGGAACTGTCGGCATCCACTGTCGCATAGCCATGCACGTCGAGCACGGATTCAAAGACCCGGTATGCCTCCTCTACTGTTATTTCAGACGGGGATACAACAGTGATCTTGCCCTTTACCCTGGGGTCCACTATAAAATTGCGTCCCGTTAACTCGCTTATAAATTTGATAAATACGTTTATATCCACATCATTGAAATCTATGGAGACCCGTTGATCGTCTTCTCCATCAACCCGCTCTTCAATATCGGCGGACTGCCCGGACCGGCCGTCGCTGTCATCGCTATCCTGGGCAAAACCCGGGGCATTCAAAGTAAAAATTAAAAATAACAGGAAACTCAGTGTTAATGTCAATGTCCTCATAAACATTTTCCTCATATCAGACGCGGTTTACTCTATGCTGTAATTTATCGTCTGTCGCGATCCGTCACGCTGGATCTCCAGTTCGACTTCACCCGCAGAACTCAAATCTTCATAAAACGCCATGGCGTCATCCATGGAGCGTATTGTTCTTCCGTTTGCGCTTTTGATAATATCCCCGCTTTTCACGCCCATTTCTTCAAATATCGAATCCCTTCGTATCCCGCTCAACATTATGCCTGCGGGCTCTCCCTGCTCAAAATAGGGTCTTACACGCACCTGCTGCATAAGATTATTGATATCCTGCAGCGCCTCTGAAATCCGTTCCCGTTTTATTTTGATATCCCTGCCCTCACCTTCTGAACCGCGGCTTTTTCTTGTGTTTGTGATATCCCTATCCACCAGGTCCTCAATTTCGAGGACCTCGTCTTTTCCGTTTACGTCAAGCACAACCCTTTTGCGCAGAATCTTCTTTATACGGGCCTCCTCTATGGCATCGTCCACCTGGTAGAGCTGCTGCTCCCGGTCTGATTCATTTTCTATTACCGCATAGGAACTGCCGCTGCTCCCGGTAATCGTTCCCCAAAGACGGAGATTGAGCTTTGTCTTCTCCATGTCTTTTATTTCCTGACCGCTGATCTCTTCTTCTTCGGCTTGCCTTTTTTTTTGCACGTCAAAAAAGTTGCTATCAACAATCATTTCATAATCGCTGAACCCAGCGGTATCCCGGGATTCTGATGCGCCCTTTTTCCCGGCGGGCTCCGGCCGGGAAGATTCGGCCCGAAAGCCCTCCATAGCTGCGGTATTGAGACGGTATTCGACACCCTGATAAAAAATTGCAACCGCAAAAAAAATTACTGCGGCAACAAGCGCCGGGTTGACTATTTTAAGGATTTTCTCAAGCATTGCCCAATATCCGGACTAACGAAGGGAAAGATTCGGCCGTCCGACGGTTCCGGTAATCCGCACCGGAATCTCGTCCTGTCCTTTATATCTTTCCGGAAGCATATTCCCGATTGATTTGCGCATTGCGGAATGCGGGGTGACCTTTGCGGAAAAATTCACCCTGCTTTCTTCAACCGGAAAAGACATTATAATCCTTCCACTGCCTTTTAATGAAAATTGTCTGCCGCTAAACGATAAATCGGTAATGGATAAATTGCGGTCTTTAATCTCCATTTCAGATTGCATCTGGCTGAACTCAATCTTTTCAAACCCGTAGAAGGAAGGATTCAAATTAAGCACACCTTCGCCGAGCCCGAAAACCGCACTTCCGGTTCCCTGCAGATCAGAAGTTCCGGTGTATTCAATTCTGCCTTCCAAACCGCCTTCTGCAGTATACCCGGAAATTACTTCCAAAACCGGACTTAAGGCCCCCGTGCGAAGACCATTAAGATCCATTTGCAGTGATATCTGCCGACCGTCTTTCTCCGATGCACTCTTTGTCCCGACACGCCCCTTGATCAGGCCTTCTGCCGCCTCCGTGCGAATGCTGAAAAAGGGTTTTCCTATTAAAAAATCCAGATATACAGGGGTTATCTCCAGGTTCTCAAATAAAACCGGCTCAGATTCCCTGTAACTTAATTCCATTTTTTTCGCGGTCATTGAGGGCGGGAAACCCGGCCCGAGTCCTTCCACAGAGACCTCCAGCCCCGGGGCCGCCGCGCCGGCCAGATGCTCTGCATAGCGCGTAAACGACTCCGAAGGGAAGCAAAGATAAAGAAATAACAGGGCAAGTCCCAAAACGTAGAGAGTATATATGAACCATTTCTTAATGTTTTTCATCTCATCCCGCCTGTAACTTCAAATAACCCTGCAATACGGCTTATGTCTCATAAGTCTTTGCCTGCAGCACGACAGAAAGCATACCATCTTCCTCGCCCTCTCTTGAAACCGTGAGCTTGTCCACAGTTACCATGCTCTCGGATGTCTCCACGAAATACAAGTAGGAAATCAGCTCCTCGAGGGTTATGTCCTCGAGTTTCAACTCAACATATGTCATTTTCAGGCCGGTTGATTCATCCTCTTCCGAGCCCGGCTTCATGTAGGAAACATTTTCCTTGATTCCCGTGTTTCCGGCCAGCCGGTCCATGAAGGAAAACAATCTGAAATCCTCGGCCCTTTCCGAATACTGTTTTTCAGCCTTTTTTGCCCTGGATTCAAGGGCCTGGTATCGCCGGCGCATCTCGATCATTTCAGCCAGGTTCTGCTGTTTTACGGCAAGCTCGTCTGAAATCTGTGCCCGCTTTTGAAAAACAGGCTGAATCAGGAGCACAAAGATCAAAAACAAAATCAAAAAACAGATCCCGCCCCCGAGAAACAGCTTTTCCCTGCGGCTGATATTAACCGGTATCATGCGGAGAAAATCCTGGATCATTGTCCGCCTCCCGCAAGATCGGCCTTTATTTTAAACCTTACCTTTTCGGCTCTTTTGTCCATGTTGGCCGAACTTATATTCAGGTTACTCAGGTGCTGCGATCTTTCAAGATGCATCTTTACATCATCAACCGTATTGAAGTTACTGCTCAGCCCCGAAATCTGTATGCTTTGACCGTCCCTTGTAAAACGGGTTATAACCAGATCTGTTCCCTCCGGAATCAGGTGGCTTATATCATACAAAACATCAATATTTAAAACACCGGAGCTCCCCTGTTCCGCATATACATTTTCCCCCCTGGCCCTGTCGAGCTTGGCCCGCATCTGTTCCAGAGGATCTACTATGCGCTCCTCGCCTGGAAATGCATTCCTGTAATGCTCAAGAATCCTGCTGTCTATGACTGATATCCGCTTTTCCCGAAAATGGGTTTCCGCTGCCATCCTGGACATAAACAGAATAAAAACCAAAAAGCATAAAACACCCGTGGCAATAAGCCTGCCGCGATTTTCACTCCAGTATTTTTCAACTGCGGAATGCCTGCGGCCGAAATTAAAGGGTCTTATTCCCGCTGTTTCCACTCCCAAAAGGCACAGGGCGCCGGTTGCCTCAGGACCCGGCTGCAGGCCATCAGGAAAAGTTATGTTAAGATCCGTGTCCGCCTCCATATCCAGGCAGGATGCGTTGATACCGAGCTCGTTTTCAAAAGATGATAAAAAACCGGGATCTTTGGCATCAAGCCCTGATACCAGAAGCTTTTCCGGTTCAAACTCCTGGTCATAGATGGCTTCAAAAGCTGAGATCATCCTGCGTATTCCGGTGCAAAGCTCTCGTGCAGATGAATTATGATCCCCGGCATCCACTGTTTTGCGAAGGGACCGGATTAGGCAGATTTTTCCGGAAACCGAAATGCAAACCGTTGCGCTGAAACGATCATTATCAACGAAAAGGAAATCCCTTAAACCGGATGAAGATCCGGCGGCAGCGCACAGGGCCTGGTTGAGGCCTCCGGCTGTCACATAGCCGGGATAAATACCGTTTCTATCCAACACATCCAGAATATGTTCCAGTTTATGGTTTTCAACCGCGGCCGCTATCAGATCCGTCTGATCCTCCTGCCTGACGGTCATGAAATCGAGGATCACCTGGTCTATTTCAAACGGGAGCGTGGGCTCAAGCTCAAAGGGCAAGATCTGTTTGATCTTTTTCCTGCTTTTAAATGGAACCGTAAGATTACGGAATGAAACCCGGGAAGAGGGAATGGAGGCGAGACAATAGGCTCCCGACGGGTCCGCAGCCGCAACGGTCTTCTCCACGCCCCACTCAAGGCATTGCTCGGGATCGGGCGCATCTGCAAAATCCACGTAAACGTGTTTTTCCAGACGATTTTCCTTTAAGCCTGTTCTGATAAGAACAGCGCACACACCGGCTTCCCGGATATCAAGTGCAAAGATCCTGCTGCTCATACTATTCGATTTCCCAGCTTTTTATATCCGCATCATCTCCATCACCGCCGGGTTCACCGTCTGCGCCGTAAGATATTATATCATAGTCCCCGTGATTGCCGGGACATATATATTCATATTCATTACCCCACGGATCCTTTGTTATCCTTCCTTTCTCAACATACCCGCCCTCACGCCAGTTCATGGGCTCGGGGCCTGAATCAGGCTCACGGACAAGGGCTTCAAGTCCCTGCTCTGTTGTGGGATATTTTCCATTATCAAGCTTATAGAGCCGAAGAGCGGTTTCAAGGGCCTGGATGTCTGTTTTTGCCTTGATTCTCCTTGCCTGCTCTGGCCGCCCCATGATCTTTGGCATCATGTATACCGCCAGGATGCTTAAAATCACAATTACAACCATGAGCTCTATCAGGGTAAATCCGGCCCGGCTGCTGAAAAATCTTCTATTACCCATAAAAGTAAATAATTTTAGCATATAAGAATCCTGAATGGAGAGTTATCAAGCCGGTTGAGCCGCGTTACAACCGACGTTTCATTAGGGTACGATCCTATATAACAATAAAAACTTGATCAAGGCCTTTTTTCTGCCAGATCGCGAAAAATGTAAATATGTACCCTACCAGCAGACAGGCTCAAAGAAAATACAACTAAAGCATTAAAAAAGTATTAGTTTCGCTGAAAACAATCCGACACTTTAAAATAAATCACTCCAAAAACACATCCAAAAACAAATCACTTGCTTTCATGCTAAAACATGTTATTGTGTTGGTATCAACATGGCATCGCCTGGGTGAGCGATGCGGTTTTTTTCTGAAGGAACAACTCCGGTTAAGCGAGTTACATCCTCCAGGCTAAAATCTTGAACATATTATAGAAAGGAGGATGTAAACATGGCAAATGGAACAGTTAAATGGTTTAACGATCAAAAGGGCTACGGCTTCATAGAGCAGGAAAACGGCCCGGATGTGTTCGTTCACCATTCAGCGATCAATGCAAGCGGTTTTAAGAGCCTCAACGAAGGCGACCAGGTTTCCTTTGACATCGAGCAGGGGAAAAAGGGCCCTTCTGCTGCAAATGTCACTGTAAAGTAAACACCGTCAATGAAAACAGGGGCATCGCCTGCATGATCAGGGGTGCCCCTTATAATTTCAATCCCTTGCTGAAAAAATCCTGCAAAAGAGGTTTACATGAACATTTATATAGGGAATCTGCCCCGCAGTATTACCGAAGACAAATTAGAGTCCCTGTTTGCCGCGTTCGGAGAAATTGAAAGCGTCAAGTTGATAAGAGACAGATTCTCCAACAGGCCAAAGGGATTCGGATTTATAGAGATGCCCAGCAATTCCGAGGCGGACCAGGCCATAAAGGCTCTTAACGGCAACCGCTTTGAAGGAAACGATATCAAGGTCAAGCCCGCGGACCCGGGCGGGAAAAAAGGCAAAAAACGCTCCTTAAGAAAAAGGAGCTACAGGTAAAAAAAATTGGCAAAACCATTCCGGCCGGGCGCCGGTAATTTTTATTACTCAGTGAAGTCTTTTCTGCCTCCATGTCCACCTGCCAAATTCTTTTGTGGTTCTGCCGGACGTTAAAGAAAAGGACCATGGCCAGTATCGCGACAATGACGCGAAATAGCAGAAACCATTTGCCTGCTTTTAAAAGGCCCTTAAAATCATTCATCTCAATTTCCCCCTGAAACAGAGGTCTTCAACAAATCCGTATTAAACCCTGTTTTCAGCAGGCTTATCCTTCCATATTTTTGAAAATGTCATTGCATAACTGTCGCCGTTTTAGCAGGCCTAATAGACTGAAAGGGTCGATTTGACCTGAAATGAATCTGGAAGGTAAAAAAAAGACAAGTATAAAACCGGAAGGGGCCGAAGCCCCTTTCGGTTACACTGCGGACTGCTGCTGACGGCGGAGCAGGATAAGCCGTTTTTTGATTACAAAGGCGAGGCCGACCCCGGCAAGCAGAAAAATACCCGCTGCCAGAAAAGCCGCGGAGGTTTGGCCCTGGGTGGCTGACTCTATCATCTGGTACACCCTGGAGAAGACAAAACCGCCCACCCCCCAGGCTGAAAATATAAGCCCGTAATTTATGCCGAAATTCTTCAGCCCCCAGAGGTCCTTGGTAATGGCCGGAAAAATGGAAAGATTCGTTCCATAGTTAAAACCGATAAGGGTTGCGAGCAGAATTATGATCACCGCGCCGGTTTCCTGTACATCCACAACCGTCATTGCGATAAACATCAACAGCGCCTGAAACCCAAGCATTATCATAAGGGTATTTTCACGGCCGATGTAATCCGATATCACGCCTGCCGCGATCCTGCCGGCGGCGTTTCCGACAGCCAGAATCATTACCGCCATAAAAGCCAGTTCCGCAAGGCTTGCCTGAGCCATTGAATTAATGCTGCTTATAACCATAAGACCGGCACCCGCTCCGATAAAATAGGCAAGCCAGATCAGATAAAAGTTTCCCGACCTGAGCATTTCTCTCGCGGTCACCTCATCCATGGGCTTTATTTTCGGCTCTTTTGGAACCTTTTCAAACGGCACAGGCGGGCTGTATCCTTCAGGCGGGTTTATCATGAACAACGAAAGAAGTATAACCGCAAAGAAAAAAGCCACCCCAAAGATCTGCATTGTCTTGATAAGACCGAAGCCTTCAATCAGGTAGTTTGAAAGCGGAGAGATATAAGCGGGTGCCAGGCCGAATCCGGATACCACGAGTCCTGCAACCAGCCCTGTCTTTGCCGACGGGAACCATTTTATGGCCGCGGGGGTTGCAGATGAATACCCGCATCCTATACCCGCGCCGACCATTACGCCGAACCCAAGAATCCATATCCAGTACTCTGTTGACTGGGAAATCAAAAGAAAGCCCAGACCGACCAGAACACCCCCGATTGCCGTGGTAAGGCGCGGCCCGAGCTTGTCCTGGAACTTTCCCGCAGGGATCATAAAAAAGGCGAAAACCAGGCAGCATACAGCATACGGATCGTTTACAGCCGAAAGACTCCAGTCGAACCCGCCTATCTCAAAACCCTCTCCTTCAATTATGCTTCTCTGAATTTCAGACCTGAATATGCTCCAGGTATAAAGGACACCCAGGGCAAGATTGACCCCGGTTCCGGCAAACGTAACAATCCATCCTTTTTGCAGTGAATCCTTAGATGACATTAATAAGACTCCTTGTTCTCCTGGGGGGCGGTGCTGTATAGCAGCCCGGTTTTGCGCATTTGCCCGGATAAACGGCCAATATCTCCGTAAATAATGTATATTTTGATAATATAAGTGTCAAGCCAAATACCAAAAGCCCAAAAATCGGGATTCCAGTGAAAGGTTTCTTTTTCCCCCGGGCAGGGACTTTACATCAGGGGAAATTCCGGGTATATGAGTTGACATCAAAATAACACTTCTATTACTATTAATATAAGGCGCATCCGATGCTGAAGTTTCCGCACCGGGCTTAACCACCCATACTTTCTATAGAAACGGAGGACTTTTTATGACCATCATTACCATTTCCCGCGGATGTTTCAGTCACGGCAAGGAAGTTGCCGAAAAGACAGCAGAAATTCTTAACTATGAGGTTTTGAGCCGGGAAACCATTATAGAGGAAGCCAACCACCTCTACAATGTCCCGGAAAAGGAACTGATCCAGTCAATCCATGACGCGCCTTCCGTGCTGGAGCGCTTTACAAGGGGACGGGAAAAATATTTATCATATATTCAGGCTGCCCTGCTTGAGCATGCCAAAAATGATAATATTGTATATCACGGCCACGGCTCGCACCTTCTTCTGCCCGATATTTCTCATGTGTTAAACGTCCGGATAATAGCGGACATGGCAGACAGAATTAAGTTCATGCAGCAAAACAGAAGAATAAGCGAAAAAGAGGCCATGCGTCATATCGCCACGGAGGACGCAACCCGTGTCAGGTGGGCCCATTATTTATACAAGATTGACCTGACAAACCCCCATCTCTACGACATGATAATCAACATCAAGCGATTCAATATAGACGAGGCGGCAGAAACCATATGCCACACGGCAAGAAAAAAAACCTTCAAGGCCACGCGCGACTCAAAGCAGGCCGTATCCGATCTTGCCTTAAAGACCAAGGTCAAGGCTGCCATTGAAAACAACTGCAGGCCCGACCTTAAGGTTGCAGTTTCGGCCAGCGGGGGTATTGTACATATCCGCGCCGAAACCCAGCACATCCGCAAGACCGGATACACCAACCCCAAAACCGAGAGTTATGTGAAGAAAAAGATAAAACAGGAAATCGCGGATGAAATTTCTTCGGCAATATCGGGAATTTCAGGGATCAAGAATGTTGTCTATGAAGTAGAGCCTCCCACATACAATTAGATGGGCTGCAAACCGCGTTCATTCAAAATATTTTTGCCCCGCGGATAATCGAAAAGGCTGTTTATGCCGCTGTGAGCATGAACAGCCTTTTCGATTATATAAAGTCAAAAATTATAATTATTATAAAAACTAGCCAGGCTATTGTTTCTCCCATAAATTTAAAATTATAATATCAATAAATTATAAATTTTTTGAAGAAATCTGCAATTTTTTCTTGACGCCCAAAAAATCTGCAATTAATATAATAATTAAAAAGCCAACCTTTTCAAGGGAGGAGGTCCGCCATGGACGAAGTTTTCACGGTATTTAAAGCCAGCAAATACTGCAACGTCTCTCCCAAAACCATCATCAACTGGATTGACGCGGGCCACATAAAAGCGTACCGCACGCCCGGAGGCCACCGCCGCATAAACAGCAAGGACCTGGAAGAATTCATGCGCAAACAGGGCATACCGATTCCCGAGACCGTGGAGGACGACGACCGCAGACGGATCCTTGTTGTGGACGACGATCCCATAATAGTTGAAAGCATTGTCCAGTCACTGGAAGAAGACGAGCACGACTACGAGGTAATATCCGCGGCAGACGGATTTGAGGCCGGCCTGCAGGTAAATCACTTCAAACCGCACCTTCTGATTCTCGATATAATGATGCCTGATATAAAAGGCTACGAGGTATGCCAGAAAATAAAATCAAACAAGGAGACCGCAGACACAAAAATAATTGTGCTCTCGGCATACCTGGATGAGGAAAAATTCAAGCAAATGAAGGAACACGGCGCTGATGCCTGCTTTTCAAAGCCGCTGCCCTTATCCCAGCTAAAGGAGGAAGTCTCGCGGCTGCTGACAACCGCATAATCCGGCCGTGATCTGCCGGAACCCTCAAATTCGGGGAGGCATTCATGAAATTAAAACAAGCCCTTGAAAAAAAGCAATTCGTGGTCACCACCGAAGTCCAGGCTCCTGTTGAGCAGGAGCCAGAGGACTTGGTCAAAAGCTTAGACCTTATTCGCGGGCGGGTCGACGGGGTCTCTCTCTCGGAGGTGGAATTCCAGGGAATTGTGGGAGACACCATTAAAACCTGCCAGACCCTTAAGGAAAACAGGTTTGAATCCATCTACCAGACCACCACCAGGGACAAAAACCGCATCCAGCTTCAAAAGGACCTTGTATCAGCTCATCATGCCGGCATAGAAAACCTGCTTGTATTCACCGAAGACTACCGCATTACAGGAGACAGTCTCCAGGAGATGATGTTTTTCCACGTGGATGCAGGAAAACTGCAATCCGTGCTTGAACATTTCAGGGACGGCAGAACCATAGAAGGCCAGGAAATCGAGGTACAACCCAACTTTTTCCTCGGCTCCGGAGTGGACTCGGCCTGGGGAAAAAACGTTCCCGACCTGGAGCTAAAGGAAATGGAGGAGATGACAAAGATGGGCGCGGGATATTTTCTTACCACCCCTGTCTTTGACCTGGACAAGTTTGACAAGTTTCTCTCCCGCACCAACACATTCGGCGTACCCGTAATTGCAGAGGTTCTCATCCTTCGCACCGCCGGCATGGCCCAGTTTTTAAACCGGCACTTAAAGTCCGGACTGGTTCCCGACTGGGTCATCCAGAAGCTTGCCAAGTCCCCGGACAAAGAAAAGGCAAGCATCGAGCTGTTTGCAGATATTGTAAATGGATTAAAGGATCTTTGCGACGGCATCCATATCATAACAATAGGCGGAGAAGAAAAACTCAGGCATTACCTGGATGCAGCAAAGCTCAAGTAGGGTTTTGCCGGAAACAAAAAGGAGCCGCCCCGTGGAATCAATTGCTTTGACCATCAACGGAAAGAAGGTGACCTGCCGCGCAGGCGACAACCTTCTTTCGGTTGCGGAAAAAAACGGCATATTTATCCCCACTCTTTGCAATCACCCCGATTTAAAGCCTTACGGCGCCTGCCGCATGTGCCTGGTAGAAGACGAAAAAAGCGGCAGGCTTATGGCAGCATGCGTTACACCCGCGGCAAAGGATATGGCGATCCTTACCGACTCCGAGCGGGTCACCAATCACAGAAAAAACATCGTACGCCTGATGATCGCAGAACACCCTGAATCGTGCATTGTCTGCTCCAAGGGCAACAGGTGCGAACTGCGTGCGCTTGCAGCCCGGCTCGGGGTGGCTGAAACAAGGCTTTATCCAATGCCCAATTACAAGCCCTACGAGGAGTTAAACCCCTTTATTGTTCGGGATCTAAGCAAGTGCATCCTTTGCGGGAAATGCATAAGGGCTGACCACGAACTGGTGGCCGCAGGGGCCATTGACTACAATGACCGCGGCTTTTCCTCAAGGCCCGCCACCCTTATGGAAAAACCCCTGGAAGAATCCACGTGCACTTTCTGCGGCACATGCGTGTCCATGTGCCCCACGGGCGCGCTCTCCCCCAAACCCGCCGGATACTTTGGAACTCCTGAAAGCGAAAAAGATTCAGTGTGCGGCTTCTGCGGGGCGGGCTGCAGTCTGGCCCTTGGAATCACCGGGGAAAAGGTAAGCGAAGTCAACCCCTCGAAACTCAAAGGCAGTGTAAACGGGGCAACCCTTTGCGTGCGCGGCCATTTCACCCATGACTACCTAAACTGCGAAGACCGGCTATACGACCCCATGATCCGGGAAAAGGACGAAAATGGAGAAACGGAATTCAAACCTGCGGAATGGAACCAAGCAGTATCCAGGGCCGCAGAAACCCTGGCTGATATCAAGCGAACTCACGGCCCGGGGAGCATAGCCTTTATAGGCTCTCCCAGGTGCAGTGTCGAGGAAAACTATCTTTTCCAGAAAATCGCCCGGGTTCTGTTTGGTACCAACAACGTGACCAGTACCGGAACTGTCAACGGCCAGGCTCTTTTGCGCCGCATGGAGGAAAAGAGCCTGGGTACGTCCCGGATCTCTCCGCTTGGGGAACTGGAAGGGGCTGAAGCCATTGTAGTAATAGATTCCGATTTGGACCATACAGTGCCGGTAGCGGGCTATCACGTCAGGCGGGCGGCAAGAGCGGGCACGCCACTTGTAACTATTGATACCGCAAAAACCGGAATAACCTCTTTTGCAGGCGCAAGAATACGTCCTTACGAGGAGGCGGATCCAGAAAGCCGTATTCCGGGGCTCATCTCGGCGCTTGTACTTAAAATTGCCGATATGCAAGGGCATGACAACGATTTTGTAAACCGCTTCACTTCGGGCTGGGATTCGCACAAGGCGGCTGCTGAAAAAATGCTTGCCGAACATCCGCTCTCGCCCGCGGAAGAAAAGGAGACAGCCCGCGCAGCAGACATGCTTGCCGGCCGCAAACTAGCCATTGTATTGGACACGGGCATAATGGAGAAAAATCACGGGGCCCAAATTGCAGATGCTGCATTTAACCTGGCACTTGTCTCCGGAAGCCTTGGCGCGCACAATGCGGGATTTTTTATCCCCGCGCCGGAAAGCAACACCGCGGGCGCCCTGGACATGGGGGTTCTGCCCGACATGCTGCCCGGCAGAATTCCGCTTTCAGACCAGAAAGGCAAACAGCAACTTGAACGCTTCTGGAATACAAGGCTTTCTCCGGATCCGGGTCTGGATCTGTACGACATTGTTGAAGCCGCTGAATCCGGCCATTTAAAGGGCCTTTATATAATGGGGGAAAACCTGCTCCGCGCGCTGCCGGAACCTGAACGCGTGGAGGCTGCATTTAAAAATCTCGATTTCATAGTGGTCCAGGACATAATAGATACCCGTACCGCCCGTCTCGCCGACGTTGTGCTGCCTGCTGCCGCGTTTGCCGAAAAAAGCGGTTCCTTTACCAACATGGAAGGACGAATCCAGTCCTTTTCCTCCGCTGCCGCCGCCCCCGGCCAGGCGCTTGCAGACTGGAGGATACTGGGCCTGCTTGCCCAGAAAATGGGTTATCCCGAGCAATATGGAACTGCTGAAAAAATCAGGCAGGAAATAAGAAAAACCGTTCCCATGTATGCGGCCATAGGAAACCAGCGTCAGGCATGGGTAACAAATGCAGAAAATGATACCCCGTTTGCCGGAAACGGCGCACGGTTTGAGTTCAGCGTTCTTGAACCTTACCCGCCGGCCGGAGGAAAGGATAAAAAGCCGTTTACTGCGGTTCTGGGGTCCCTGCGCTGGCACATCGGCGGGGGAAGCCGCACCGGCCGCTCTTCGCGGATGAAAAAATGGAACCGCGACAGCCATGTTCGTCTCTCCCCCTCGGACGTCAGTGCTCTTGGCCTGGAAGAAGGCGAGCGGATCCGGATTGTATCTGATCACGGGTCAATTGAACGCGGCTTTATCCCGGATTCCGGGCTTACCGCCGGCAGGGTATTCATACCGCTGGGTTTCCACGAAAACGATGCAGTATCCCTGGCAGGACTGCAAAATATGAAGCCGCCGGCTCCGGCCTGGCGTACCTGCAATGTAGAGATTGAGAAAATATAGACCCCAAGGAGCAAAAGCAAATGGATCCCAATCAATTTGACCGGGACAAACTCCATGAAATCATCAGCGACTACAGGGGCCGCAAGTGGGCTCTTATCCCTCTGCTCCAGCAAGTCCAGGAGGAGATCGGTTTTGTACCGCCCGAGTCCATTGAACCCATTGCAGAGGCCTTAAACATGTTCGCCTCCCAGGTCCAGGGGGTAGTAACTTTTTATTCAGGGTTCTCCTTAAAACCCAAGGGCCGCTATGTACTGCGGGTTTGCAGGGGCACTGCATGCCATGTAAAGGGCAGCAGAAGCATCCTGAGACTGGTTAAAAAGGAACTTGAACTGGAGGAAGGCGAAACAAGCGGGGATTACCAGTTCACCCTGGAAACCGTGGCTTGCCTGGGGGCATGCTTTGTGGCGCCGACCATGATGGTTAACCGGGATTACTACGGCAAGCTCAACCCCACCAAGGTGGTCAGCGTGCTAGGCGAGTACAGGAAAGACAAGGAGGATGACTGAGCCTTATGAAGAAACTCACATCCATAGGACAGATAGAATGGCTCCGAAACAAAATCCTTGCGGACTCGGGCAAAAAAAAGACCGAAGTCCACGTATGCATGACCGGATGCCGGGCATACGGGGCAGCCGCGGTTCGCGACGCCATGGCCGAGGCGGTAGCCGACCGGGGCCTTGACAAAGAAGTGGAAATCCGGTCCACGGGATGCCACGGATTCTGTGCCAAGGCTCCTGTTGTGGCTATCGAGCCGCTCGGGGTGCAGTACCAGGAGGTCGATCCCGAAGATGCCGCTGAAATAGTTGACCAGACCATAAAGAACCGGCAGCTTATCGAGCGGCTTGCATATCGCGACCCGAGAACCGGCCAGACCGTCTACTACAGAAATCAGATCCCCTTCTATCAAAAACAGGTGCGCCGGGTTCTTGCAAACTGCGGCAGAATCGATCCCAAGAAAATAGAGCACTACATTGCAGCAGGCGGCTACAAGGCCCTGGTAAGGGCTCTTTCCCAGATGACCCCTGAGTCGGTAATAGAGGAGGTAGTAAATTCAAAACTAAGAGGCCGCGGGGGCGCCGGCTTTCCGGCGGGGATTAAATGGAGGTTTGCAAGGCAGGCTGAAAACAGACCAAAGTACGTTGTCTGCAACGCCGACGAAGGTGATCCCGGCGCGTTTATGGACAGGGCCCTCCTGGAAGGAGATCCCCACTCTGTAATCGAGGGCATGATAATAGGCGGCTATGCCATGGGCGCTGAATACGGCATCATATACGTGCGCGAGGAATATCCAATTGCAGTCGATCATTTAACCCGGGCCATTGAACAGGGAAAGGAGCTTGGCCTGCTCGGTGAAAACATCCTGGGCACGGGGTTTAATTTTGATCTTTCCCTGAAAATGGGGGCGGGTGCTTTTGTGTGCGGCGAGGAAACAGCCCTTATGGCATCAATTGAGGGAAAGCGCGGCATGCCGCGTCCCAGGCCGCCCTTCCCCGCCCAGGCCGGCATTGATGAAAAACCCACCAATATAAACAATGTAGAGACCCTTGCAAACATACCGCTTATCATAAAAAACGGATCTGACTGGTACGGCGAAATCGGCACTGATGCAAGCAAGGGGACCAAGATCTTTTCTTTGGCAGGCAAGGTAAACAACACCGGGCTCGTTGAAGTACCCATAGGCACCACCATCCGGGAGGTGGTCTATGACATCGGCGGCGGAATACCCAAGGGCCGGCAGTTCAAGGCCGTACAGATGGGAGGACCTGCAGGCGGATGTGTTCCTGCAAGGTTTTTAAACCTGCCCATAGATTATGATACCATTCAGCGCATAGGTGCTATCATGGGCTCCGGCGGCCTGGTGGTTCTCGATGAAAACAACTGCATGGTTGAAATCGCAAGGTTCTTTCTAAATTTCACCCAATCTGAATCATGCGGGAAATGCGCCCCGTGCCGTCTCGGCACAACACAGCTCCTGGAGACTTTAACCCGCATAACCCTCGGCCAGGGGCATATTGAGGACATAGACACCATTAAATCAATAGGGAATACCTTAACAGAGGCCTCGCTCTGCGGACTGGGCCAGGCCAGCCCCAAGCCCGCACTTTCCACCCTCCGATATTTTGAGCAGGAATACAAGGATCACATATTCGAGCACAAATGCGCAGGTGCGGTATGCGATTCCATGGTAATTTCCGCCTGCCAGCACGCCTGTCCCGCAGGCATTGACGTGCCCAATTATGTCGCGGCCATAGGCAGCGGAAACTACGAAGCCGCGGTTGAAATCATCCGCGAAAAAAACCCGTTTCCTGCGGTATGCGGCAGGGTATGCATCAACCCCTGCGAATACAAATGCCGCCGCGGAGAGCTTGACGAACCGGTAGCCATACGGACACTGAAGCGTTTTGCCTCTGACTATTACTACAACAAATACGGCTCGGAGCGCGAACCCTTTCCAGTCACCCGGGATGAAAAAGTCGCAATAGTGGGCGCCGGACCTGCTGGCCTTACCTGCGCATATTTTCTGGCAAAGCTGGGATATAAAACAAAGGTATTCGAAGCCCAGCCCGTGGGCGGAGGTATGTTAAACATAGCGCTTCCCGAATTCAGGCTCCCCCGGGAAGTAATAGACATGGAGATAAAATGGATTGAAAACTCGGGCGTGGAAATAGAATATAACTCTCCCATTGATGCCAATCACACAATAAACGATCTTAAAAAGGAAGGATTTGACGCCGTATTCCTCTCCGCCGGCGCCCAGGCAAGCAAGCGCATAGGGTTACCCGGCGAGGATGAGGATCTGGAGGGCCTTTATTACGGTCTTTCCTTCCTGCGCGATGTGCGGCTCGGCCACGATATACGCCTTTCGGGCAAAACCGTTGTAATAGGAGGGGGCAACGTTGCAATGGACGTGGCCCGAACCGCACTTCGAGCGGGCTCTGAAGACGTACAGGTCTTTTGCCTGGAAAGCCGCGATGAGATGCCGGCCTGGGACAAGGACGTTGATGAAACCGAAGAAGAAGGCGCCGTTATAAATCTTCAGTGGTCGCCTGAACAGATTTTCCAGGAAAACGGCCGGGTGAAGGGGATCAGCTTTTCGCGCTGCCTTTCGGTCTTTGACCAGGAAGGAAATTTTCGCCCTGAATGCGACGAATCAGATACCCAATATATTGAAACAGACAACATAATAATTTCCATAGGCCAGGCCCCTGACACCTCGTTTCTTCCTGAGGACACCCAGCTGGAGCGTGCCCTGTGGGGATCTCTGGCTGTGGATGAAAACACGCTTGCCACAAACGTGCCCGGCGTATTTGCGGGCGGTGACTTTACCACCGGCCCCACTTTCGTTATACGGGCCATTGCCTCGGGCAGGCGGGCGGCCCTTGCTGTTCACAAGTATCTTTCAGGGGACAAAACCCCGATTTTCATGCCTGATGAAAAAACGCCGCTGGCCCAGGAAGCCGGCCTGGCCCTTGAATCTGAAACCACAGAGGATCAGCCCAGGATCCAGGTTGAAACCGAGAAACCCGAAGAGCGAGTCTGCGACTTTCGCGAGGTTGAAAGAGGCTTTACCGGCGAGCAGGCCCATTTTGAGGCCGGACGGTGCCTCAGGTGCGATCTTGAAAAAGAGAGGAGCTAACCACCATGATCCGATCCATTACCCAACAGAAACCAACGGAAGAAATCGAACACCTGCTCGAAGGCATGGACAGGATATTTGTCATAGGATGCGGCACATGCACCACATTGACGCGCACGGGAGGTGTTGAGCAGGTTGCTGAAATGTCTGAAACACTGTCCTCAAAGGGCAAGGTCATCACCGGCTCCACCGTGGTTCCTGTGGCATGCGACAATCTGACATCCGACATCCTGTCCGAATTCGGCCCGCGCATGAACCAGGCTGACGCCCTGCTGGTGATGTCCTGCGCCTTCGGGGTTCAGACCATTGCAAGTCAGCTCGGCCAGATGGTGGTTCCGGCCCAGAACACCCTTTTTATCGGCAAGGAAAACGCGGCAGGCGGGTTTAACGAAATCTGCATCCAGTGCGGCACTTGCGTGATCGGCGAAACCGGCGGGATCTGCCCGGTAACGACCTGCCACAAAGGACTTGTAAACGGCCCGTGCGGCGGCACCAACAATGGAAAGTGCGAGATCGACGATGCCAAGGACTGCGCCTGGACCATGATCTACAACCGACTCAAGGAACTGGGCCGGCTCGACGTCATGCGCACCTACAAAAAACCGCGCAATCACCTGGGCGAGCCCAAACCAGGCAAATTCCAGATCCCCGCAGACTGATACAACCGATAACCATCAACCATCAACCATCAACCATCAACCATTAACCATTAACCATTAACCAACAACCATTAACCAACAACAAGGATTATTCCCATGCCATCAGCATTCAAAAAGGCCCTGGATTCCGGAAAATTCGTGGTCACCTCCGAGGTTGCCCCGTCCAAGGGAACGAACCTGGAGAAAATGGTCCACCATGTTGAGCTTTTAAAGGACAAGGTGGATGCCATGAACATTACAGATCACCAGAGCTCCGTGATGCGCTTTCCGTCCATGGGGGGCGCGCTGCTGGTAAAAGAGCACGGCGGCGAGCCGATTCTGCAGATGACCTGCAGGGACAGAAACCGCCTGGCGCTTCAGGCGGACCTTATGTTTGCCTCAAGCCGGGGCATCAACAATGTATTGTGCCTTACCGGGGATTCGGTTATGCTCGGAGATCACAAGGAGGCAAAAGCGGTATTCGACCTGGACTCCAGCCAGCTTTTAGAAGCAGTGCGCACAATGGGGCGGGGAAAGGATATGTCGGGAAATGAGCTTGACGGAAATGTTGATTTCTGCGCGGGCGCTATTGTGACGCCCGAGGCAAATCCGATTGACCCCCAGCTTATAAAGTTTGAGAAAAAAATAGAAGCCGGCGCTGAATTCATCCAGACCCAGGCTGTCTATGACATGGACAACTTCAAAAACTTCATGGACTACGCCAAACAATTTGATGTAAAAATACTGGCTGGAATAATTCTGCTAACATCCGCGGGAATGGCAAGATTCATGAACAAAAATGTTGCGGGCGTAATGGTTCCCCAGGCCCTTATTGATGAAATGGCATCAGCGCCTAAAGGAGGCGCGCTCAAAAAAGGCATAGAAATAGCGGGCCGCATGATCGCACAAATCAAAGAAGAAGGCATCTGCGACGGGGTTCACATCATGGCCATAGGCAAGGAGGAGGTCGTGCCCGACATCATGGCCGCGGCAGGCATTGCTTAAGGATAAAAAGTGGAGCATATATGGATAATTGGCTGCGGCAGATTCGGTAAAATCGCCCTGGAAAGACTAAATGCCCAAAAGGGTGAAAAAACCTTCGTGATGGTTGACAAGGGGAGCGAGATTGCTGCAGAACCCCTGCAGAATGTAAAAACCATAAATGACGACGGAGCGTTGTTTCTTAAAAAATACCTTTCCCGCGCAAACGCCCCCGACTGGATAATACCCGCCCTGCCCGTCCATCTTGCAGCCCGGTGGTGCATGACAGATTCAAACCATGTAAGGATTTTGCGCCGCCCTGTGCCCAAAGATCTGGAAAAAAAGCTTCCCAACCCGCTCTGCGGCCCCTCCGGAGATATCTACACAAGCATGGCGGATTTCGTATGCCCGGACAACTGCCCTGAACCCGAAGATCACTGTCCGGCCACCGGCAAAAAACGCGAAGAGAACCTTTTTGAAAAACTTGAAAACATAAAAATTCCCGGATTTGAAATGCTTGTATTGAAAAGCCGACAGCTTGCCCCGGGCGTGGGCGGCTACCAGCCCAGGGATTTATTTGGCTTATATGAAAAACTCACTGAAAAACCCGGCCATTATCTTATTGCCACAGCCTGCCGCTGCCACGGCGTAATCACTGCCTTGACTTCGCAATCATAACCGGAACATTATATTTTTTAAAATTCTCATATCCTGCCTGATCCGGCAAACGAATCCATAACCAGCCATGTCTTTAAATCAACCTTTAAATCCGGATCACTGCAGAGCTCTTCTGCCTCTTTTTGCGAGACAAACACTGTTTCAATGTCTTCTGCACTGCCTGCATTGCAGTTGGAAGGCTTGCCTTTGCAGTCAACATATATCATCATTACAGATTCATCCGTAAGACCTGAAGAGACATAAATCGGCGGGCTGGACCGGCGCACACCTGTAATCTCAAGACCGGTTTCCTCTTTTAGCTCCCTTGCGGCGCTTTGCTCCGGGGTTTCGCCTTCATCCACCAGGCCTGCGGGAAATCCGTACTGATAGTCGTTTAACGGCATGCGAAACTCCCGGATCACCACAAGTTTTCTGCTCGGCACATGCCAGGGAACTATTATAACCGCATCCACGCTGTTAAAAGCACCTGTTTCAATCTTGGGAGGCTTCTGCCTTGAGACAAAATCCCAGATTCTTTCCCTGCCGTTTCTATCAGAATACCTGATCTCAAAAAGGTTTACAAACTTTCTGTCTGTGAGCGGCCGGGCCCCCATTATACGTATTTTTTCATTGCCTCTGCCCATTTTTCTTCCTCATTGTGAACTGTTTTTTTTTTGACCCGGTAGAAAAATTATGCTAGCGTTAACTTAGCCATTAAAATATATTTGCATTCAAACTTTCCCCCTGACTTTTTACCCCTTAAACAACCTGTCGAAAACATTAATTGTTGTTCACCATAATCTTACCAAAAGGAGGTGGAAAAATGAAACATCAAAGATTGATGGCTTGCATCAGTTTGTGCATTGCACTTGTGTGGCTGTCTGCATGCGCCACAGGAGAAAGCACTGTTTCCCCGGCTTTTAACGAAAAAAAGCCCGAAAAAATCGCACTGGTTGACATAGCAGGTGATATTAGAGGCGATGCTCCTAAAAACCAGGTGGAGGATTTTTTTACAAAAGAGATGGTCCAAAAAGGCTACCGGGTTATCGAGAGAAGCCGTGTAAACAAGGTACTGGATGAGCAGGATTTTCAGCAGTCCGATCGCACCACCAATTCCGAAGCCGCCCAGATAGGAAAAATATTGAATGTTCCTGCGGTGGTCATGCTCGATGCCAACGTGGAGGGTGAAAAAGTAAGCATTACCGGAAAAATGGTTGACACTGAGACCGCAGAAATTATGTGGATAGGTACAGGCCGCGGCGGAAGCGGTGAAACGGTTGGAACAATCGGAGGAGCTATTGCCGGGGCTTTAGGGGGTTCCCAGGTAGGGGACGGATCCGGCAGGACCGCGGCCACAATTGCCGGCGGAGTTCTCGGAGGAGCCACCGGAGAAGCCCTGACGCCCCAAACCGCCAGGGTTGTTGAGAAAAGCATTAAGGAAATGGTCAAAGAACTTCCGGATCAAGGCTAACCCAAGTTAGCCGGATTTATTATCACCACCGTTATAGAGGAGACAGAAAATGAAATTCAACTGTTTAAAAATTATTGTAATAAGCATTGCCTTCATACTGGCGTCCTCGGCCGCAAACGCATTTGATTACAAGGACTGGATACCTCTTCTGCCCGAAAATATCGGCGAAATGGAGAAAACAGACGAACCAAGCGGGATGAACATGGAGGAAAGCGGTCAATCATGGTCTGGTCTCGAGCAGAAATATTCCAATACAGACGGAGATGTTCTCAAACTCTCTATTGTAACAGGAACTAACGCTCCGGGAATGCAGCAATTTAAAACCATGAAGGAGTTTGACGCTAAAACTGACAAAGAAATAGTAAAAACACTCGACGTCAAGGGGCGCAACTCGGTGCTTAACATCAAAAAAAAGGGCGGCGAAAACACTCTCTTAATCCCTGCATCTGATGAAACTCTGGTAGTTATTTCAACCGAGGCCTTTGGCAGTGAAGACGAGATGACTTCACTGGCAGACGATATCCCCGTAGAAGAGGTTGCCGATTCCGTTAAATAAAGATTCGGCACCCTGATATTTTAACAAAATCACCACGGAGGTTTGTTTTGGAAGAAGAGGCCGCGCCAAAAAAGAAAAAAGGCTGCCTTTTCGGGTGCCTTACCGTAACAGTCATTATACTTGTATTGGTGATCGGCCTGGCTGTGTTCGGCTATCTTAACAGGGACAAGCTCCTGCCGTTTATAGCTGAAAAAGCCGGTGCCGAGGTGTCTACTGTAATAAAGTATGCAGGGGAAAAAGCTGAAACAGGCATGCCTTCCGAGTTTATGGACAGGGCCTACAGGATTGACATACCCGGGGAAGACAAAACAGTGAAGATCACCACTTCTGAAGAACCTGCTGAACAAACCTATGACAAGTTTATTCAATATTACCAGGATTCGGGATGGAAGGTTAACAAAGAAGCCGAGGCACTGCAGACAGCGCCGGAACAGATGGAACAGGCCGCCGAATACATGCAGGAAAATACAAGAATTGCGGAACTGGAAAAAGACGGCCAAAAGATGACCCTTGCTGTTGGCAGGTTTGACGAGGAAACAGTAGCCGCGGTATGGCACGCGCAGGATAATCAATAAACATCGCCCCGGTATTAACGTCTGTAAGACCGCGATACCGGGGCATCATTTTTCCTTCCTGTCAGAAAAAACTCCCTCAGGAATTCCCTTTTTCTCCCGCCCCTTTCATTATACTTATGAGATTGCCTTCTGCTTG
>JBKHFD010000016.1:0-27210 GCA_046540355.1 Desulfobacterales bacterium | reverse complement strand
GTGATCCTGATTGCCTGTTTAAAGCGGCAATGCACCATCGTTAAAAAAGATTTTTTCCAAACACCTGTATTCGGCCGTATTATTCAGGCTGCCGGCTACATCCCTTCCCAGGGAAACGGCGGCAGGTTGACATCGCTTTTAATGAAGCGCATTGAAAAAATGTACAATTACCTTGCCGGGGGAGGGGTGCTGTTTGTTTTCCCTGAAGGGACCCGCAGTCGCACCGGCAAGATCGGGACATTTAACAAGGGTATCTTTAAAATAGCTCGAAACTGCAATGTTCCGATTGAAATACTTTGCATAACCAATACTGACCGTTTGTTTGCACCCGACAGGTTTCTGTTTAACACCTGCGTTAAAAACCGGATCAGGGTGCGGCATATTGGCAGCATATCAGCAGAGTACACAAGCATAGAGCCAATTGAACATGTTATGGCAGAGACGCGGAAAATGATGGAACAACACCTGGATTCATCTTAACGAAAAATAACACTTTCCGGGATACTGATGAATTTATACTATCTATTCAAAGAAACGGCCGCAAGAAACCCGGAAAAGACGGCCATCATAGATCAGGAAACCCCTGTTTCATACAGACAGCTCGATTCCATAATCTCTGAAACAGCCGCGGATCTCAAATCATTCGGCCTCCTGCCGGGGCAAATGATAGGCCTGTGTTTTGCCAACAGCACTGCATATATAGCCATCACCTATGCATTGTGGAAGCTGGATGCTGTGGTGGTACCTATTGATACCGATTGCAGCGAGGCAGAAATTGAAGAGATCTGCCGGCGGATGCGGCTTTCAGGCATGATTCATCATCAGGGCAGAGGAGACAACCGGAATGCCGTCATGAGCCGGAAGACGGGGATCTCTTTTTATTTTCAGTCCATGTATGGGCCCGGCCTGGATTACGGGATTCATATGGCCTTTGTGCGTTTTACATCAGGCACCACCGGGGAACGCAAGGGTGTAGTGCTTTCACACGAGCGGATATATGAACGCATATGCGCGGTAAACCGGGCATTTCAGGTAACGGCGGAAGATTGTGTGCTGTGGAACCTGCCCATGAGTCATCATTTTGTTTCCACCATAGTGCTGTACCTGACATGCGGAGCCACCATAGTACTGTCAGGCGGGATTTGGAGTAAATCCATTCTGGAAACCATCCGGCACCACAACGTCACTTTACTATATGCTTCGCCCTTTCACTATTCTCTTCTTTCAGCCGATCCTTCAGATAAGATGATGCCGGCTGTGCGGCTGGCAATCTCCACTGCCAGCAGTCTGCCCGCCCGGATTCACGAAAATTTTTACCGGCGTTATCAAATCGCCCCTTCCCAGGCATACGGGATCATAGAAATCGGGGTGGTATGCATTAACACCGAAAAGCCTGCTGAAAAACCCGGTTCAGTTGGGCCGGTGCTGCCGGATTATCAGATTAGCATTGAAAATCCTCAGGCTTATCCCGAAGCTGACGGCATGTCGTGCGGTGAGGTGTTTTTTCGCGGCCCGGGTTTTTTTGACGCCTATTTTTACCCCTGGATTAACGATGAGGACGCACTTTCAGACGGCTGGTTTGAAACCGGAGATATAGGTGCCCTTGATGCGGAAGGATACCTGTATCTTTACGGCCGTAAAGACCACGTCATCAACATCGCGGGCATGAAGGTTTTTCCGCAGGAAGTAGAAGCAGTGCTCAATCGCAATCCGGATGTGGAGGAATCATGCGTATACGGGCAAAGCCACGAACGCCTGGGACAGATCGTTGCTGCCAGGGTGGTGCCGTGCAAAGCAACGGTTAAAAACGATGCAGCCGGGCTAAGGGCTTTCTGCCGTGAAATGCTTGCGCCATACAAGGTGCCCGAACAGATAGAGTTTGTAAACCATATTGAAAAAACTGCGGCCACCGGAAAGATTCTCCGTCCACAGAAATGAGTGATTGGTGATATGGATTATACTGAGATTGAAAGCGCGCTGCTCGGGTTTTTGAAAAATGAGATTTTTGACCCGGGCGTGGAAATCCGCGCAGATACGCAGTTAATTGCCGCGGGGCTTGACTCATTTTCCCTGCTGCGGGTATTGCTCTTTATTGAAAAAACCTTCGGTTTGAGGATTCCTGAAGCCGAAATCAACGAAGAGCGCATGAGCAGCGTCAAAAACATGGCCGGCTTAATTAATGAACTCAGGCAAAACAAATAAAGTGCCTTTAAACGGTGCGGATTCCATGATGCTGGCATTTGACCACCAGATGCGGCGGCTGGGTTTTGCAGGCAACCAGGCCCAGATTATGCTGAAGCTTTCCGGACAGTTTTCTGAGTCAGACCTTGAAAACCGGCTCCATGAAATCAGGGCCCGCTTTCCCATACTATCTGCAAAAATTAAAAGAAAAATAGCGCCCGGGCGACCCTGCTGGCTGCTGCCTTACGGTGGTATAACTAAACATCCCCGCGTTCGCTCCCATAAAGCAGGAGACGAACAAGAGCTGCACCGCATCAGGTGTAATATTTTAAATCACCCGTTTGATATCACCGGCGGCGAACTGATGCGCATCGATCTGATCTATAAGCAGGGCAGGGACACGGAACTTATCATGACCTGGTCCCACATACTTATGGATGTCACCGGTGCGCAATATCTGCTTGGCATCATCGGCCAATCCATACCTGAAGAGAATAAGTACACCCAGACTGAACTACTTTCAGGCGGTTATACTGAGCGTCTTGTAAAGGGCGTAAAATGGCAGCAGACAAAGAAATTTTTTCAACGCGTGGACGAACTCGCAGAACATCCGCCTGTTTCCCTGTATACCCGCGCCGGCAAGCCCCTTGCCCCCGGATTTGATTACCGGCTTCTTTCTTTTTCACCGGAACAAACCCGCGCCATTTTTGCATTGGCGGAAAAAAAGGGCGGATTTTTAAATTCTTCGGCCTTTTATATGGCCGCTGTCATGGGACAGTTCCATCGGCTTCTGCAATCAAGACAAGTTGTTTCTCCCGGCTACGTGGTCCCTGTATCAGTTGATCTGCGGAAAAAAGGCACACACCTGCCTGTATTCGGAAATCAGGCGGCCACACTGATGTGCGGATTCACCCCGGATCAACTATCGGAATTTGACCTGATACTGGAAACCTTTAAACAGCAGACCCAAGAAGCTGTTCGCAGGGACCTGATTTATTCCAACATATGTGCCATGGAATTTGCCTGTTTTATCCCCCCCCGGCTGTATGCTGCAAAAATGAAAAAAGCGTTTTCCGGTGAAACAGCCTCCCTTGTTTTTGCCAATCCCGGGGCCGCGCCCGGATTTTTGTATGAATTCATGGGCCACGAGGTCAAATCCCTGCACCACGTACCCTCTGTGGTGGTACCGCCGGGGATGGGTATTGTGTTTTACATTTTTTCCGGACGTCTTCACATCAGCCTGGTTTACGTGGATTCCCTGCTCGGACCGGATGAAGCCGAAGCATTTCTTGCTGCGGTTGGAAATCACCTTAAGGCCGGTCTGTTGACATGAAGATCCTTATGATTTCCACAAATCAGGAGAAATCGCCATTTGCGGTGGCTCCCATCGGTGCGGCCAAGGTGGTTTCAGGGCTTAGAAAATCCGGCCATGAAACCTGTTTTCTCGATCTGTGTTTTTGCCGGAGCATCCGGGGCAGCATCAAAAAAACTCTTCGGCGGTTTGTTCCGGATATCGTGGCCTTATCCATCCGGAACCTGGACAATTGCGCATACGTGCGGCCGCACGCCTATTTCCGTACCGACCGCCGTGTCGTAGATACCATAAGACGTTACTGCAGCGTCCCGATTATAATTGGGGGCAGCGGTGTTTCCGTGGCCCCGGGAGAACTGGCCTCATATCTGGAAGTCGATTATGCCATTGCAGGTGAAGGCGAGCGCAGCCTGCCGGCTTTTTTATCAGCACTGAACAATCAATCCGGTTTTAAATCCGTCCCCGGGCTCTGGCGGATGCAAAACGGCAAGTGGAAGGCAAATCCTCCGGATTTTGGCGAGTCTTTGCAGGAGCTTCCCGTGCAGGCACATGATTGTATAGATTTTGGAAGATACTTTTCCAGCGGGGGTTTTGTGGCTGTGCAAACCAAGCGGGGATGTCCGTTTGAATGTATCTACTGCAGCTATCCGGCCCTGGAAGGACGCAAGCCTCGCTTTTTGCCGGCAGGCGAGTGCGTGGATGAAATGGAGAAAATCGTGAGAGATACCGGCAAATCAGATTTTTTCTTTGTGGACGGCGTCTTTAATTTTCCCCCCGCACATGCTGCAGCCGTGTGCGAGGAAATCCTCCGGCGAAACCTGAAAATACGGTGGCTGGCCTATTGCAACCCTTCCGGTCTGGATTACGAGCTGGCCGCGCTTTTTAAGGCCGCCGGGTGCGCGGGCATCGAGCTGGGCCTGGATGCGGCAACGGAAAAAATGCTGGCCAACCTGAATAAAGGCTTTACGCTTAGCGAAATCGAGCGTACCAACAAGGCGCTTAAACAGGCCGGACTGCCTTTTGCGGTTTTTTTGCTCTTCGGCGGCCCGGGGGAGAATTACGGGGACTGGGAGCAGACACAACAAAATCTTCAGGGGTTCGGCAGGGCCAATGCCGTGTTTGCTTCCCTGGGCATTCGGATTTATGCGCACACGGCCATGTATGATATTGCCTGCGGGCAGGGATACATTGATCCGGCGGCTTCCCTGCTGGAACCCAGTTTTTATTTGTCCGCCGAACTTGACCACGATGATCCGGTCAGGCGGCTGGACCGGCTGGCCAGGCGTGATCCCACCTGGAGCACCCCCACGGACTGGAATTCAATTACCGTAAGGGTAATCCAGTGGTTTCTGGCGCGCTCCCGGGTGATTCCCTGCTGGCGGGATATTGAAAATTACGGAAAATACATGAGGAGGCAAGCTTCATGAAAGCCGTGGATGCCGCGGTAATCGGGGGAGGTCCTGCGGGAACTGCCGCCGCTGTAACTGCGGCCAGGGCGGGATTAAAAACCGTTTTGCTGGAAAAAGCATCCTGTGTTGGAGGCATGCCGGTAAAAGGGCACATGAGCACTTTATGCGGCCTGTATTCAAACGAGGCCGGACCGGGGCCGCCGGAAATGATTCACGGCGGCTTTGCCCGGGAATTTGCACACCTTTTAACCGATATTGACAGCGTTGACAGCCCGGTACGAATGGGCGGAGCCTGGGTACTGCCATTTAGACCGGAAAGCTTTGCCGCCGCAGCACACAGGCTTCTGGAAAGTGAACCGGGACTTGACGTGCTTTGCGGTGCACGGTTCTGCCAGGCCGAAGTCTATGGCCGACGAATCGAATCTGTTACTTATACTGCAGATAACAGCAGGTTTTCTATCCGCACCAGGGCGGTGGTGGACGCTTCCGGAGATTCTGTTGTCTGCCGGGCTGCGGGTGCTCCCCTGATTTTACCGGATGAAGCCGGGCAGGTGCCTGCAATCATTTTTCCAGTATACAATGTAACAGCAGGGGAAATTTCTACGGTGACCGCAGCCCGCTGGCATATGACTATACAGCGCGGCGTGGAGGAAGGGCTCCTTCCTCATTACGCAGCATACGTAAATTTCCTTCCGACACCTGACCGTGGCAGACTTCTGGTAAAATTAAACCTTGGAGCGCTGATAAAAACTGATCCGCAAATCTCCGAACACAGACTTAAACAAACTGCCAATGAAACCAGGGAACTGCTGGTCAGATTTTTCAGGCGCCGAATCCGTGATTTTGAAACATCCGCGACAAAATCCGGGGAAAGCCAAGTGCTGCACAGGGAGGGGATCAGGGGGCGGGGGATGTATGTGCTTAACCGCAGTGACGTGCTCTTTGCAAAAAAATTCCCTGATGCGGCTGCCAAAGGATGCTGGCCCGTGGAACAGTGGGATGAAAACGGAAATTTTTCAGTTAAGTACCCGGCCGGGCAATATTACGAAATTCCAAAACGCTGCCTGAAATCGGCCGCAATCGAAAACCTGTTAATGGCGGGAAAATCTCTGAGCGCGGACAGCGGGGCCATGGCTTCGGTTCGTGTGATAGGATGCTGCCTTGCAACCGGTGAGGCAGCGGCAAAGCTGATGGCACCGTAAAAAGTCCAATATCTGCGTTACGCACAATTTCTGAAGAATTTCACGTACGGCTAACTACGCTGCATTCTTCAAAATTGCGCAAGCCTTGATCTTGAACTTTTTCCGGCGCCATCTGAAATCAGACTTTTTACGAATTCATCAAAGCTGGCGATCAATCAGATTTATGAGAGGCCGGAAACCGAAGCATTTGAATAAATTCCAGGTTTCCCTGCGGCCCCAGAATCGGCGATTCTGTTGCGGGGCCGGGCTCAAGGCCGCATTTGCTGAAATACTCTGTAAGATCTTCAACAACGCGCCGGTGCAGATCCGGGTCGCGTACCACGCCTCCCTTGCCGACTTCTCCGCGGCCGACTTCAAACTGAGGCTTTATAAGAGCCAGGATAAAAGAGCCGGGCTTCATGAATTCTTTTACCACAGGCATCACTATCCTAAGGGATATAAAGGAAACATCAATTGCAGCAAGATCAAAATTGCCCGGCAGGTCATCATAGGTTACATACCGGATATTGGTGCGTTCAAGCACCTTTACCCTCGGGTCCTGCCGTAGTTTCCAGGCAAGCTGGCCGTAACCCACGTCCACCGCCCAGATACATGCGGCTCCGTGCCTGAGCAGGCAGTCGGTAAATCCGCCCGTGGAGGCACCGACATCAAGGCATGAAAAACCTTTAACATCAATTTTAAAATGCGAAAGTGCATGCTCAAGCTTAAGTCCGCCCCGGCTGACAAAATCGGTTTCAGTCCACCGGCTCGCCACCCTGGCATCCCTGTTTACAAATGTCCCGGGCTTGTCCACCAGATGATCATCAACGAGTATGTTGCCGGCCATGATCATGGCCTTTGCCTTGTGGCGGCTTTCTGCAATGCCTTTTTCCACCACCAGTACATCTATGCGTTTTTTTTCCCGCCGCGTATGACTCATTTTGTCTGAAGCTGTTCGCACAGCTCTTCTGCGGCCTCTGCCACGGCCCTCGCATCCACTCGGTAGTGGGCCCGCAATTTTGCTTTTGAGCCGTGCGTGACAAAGGTATCCCTGATACCGACTCTTTTGATGCTGAAACCGGTAACGTTATTTTCGGAAAGGGCTTCTAAGACCGCACTACCGAAGCCGCCGTGCAAAACATTTTCCTCAACAGTAACGATCCTTGGTATTTTTAGTGCCAGTTCGCAAAACAATTCCGCATCCACAGGCTTTGCAAACCTGGCATTTACAACAGTGGCCCTGATGCCCCTTTCCTGATTTAAAGTCTTTGCAGCCTCCAGTGCATCAAGCACGCTGTGGCCTATTGCCAGAATAAGAACGTCATCTCCGCGGGTCAAAACCGCTGCCTTTCCTATGGGCACCGATACATCGGTTTTCTCAGGTGCCGCGCCCGTGGCCCTGCACCGGGGATAGCGAAAGGCTATCGGACCGGAATGGTTAACGGCGGTGAAAAGCATGTGCTTAAGCTCGTTTTCATCCATGGGGGCCATTACAACCATGTTGGGCAATGCGCGAAGATAAGCAAGATCAAACAGGCCGTGATGGGTGGGACCGTCTTCACCCACGATTCCGCCCCTGTCAACCGCGAATACCACCGGCAAAGATTCCAGGCAGACATCATGTATTATCTGGTCGTATGCGCGTTGCAGAAACGTGGAATAAATCGCCACCACCGGTTTTAAGCCTTCGGTGGCCATCCCGGCTGCAAATGTGACTCCATGTGCCTCTGCAATTCCCACGTCATAGAACCGGTCGGGAAATTTCTGCGAAAACTCCACCAGACCCGTACCTTCGGGCATGGCTGCCGTAACCGCAATAAGGTTTTTATTTTTTTCCGCAAGCTCCACCATTGCTTCCCCGAATACGGCGGTATAAGACGGAACACTGGAGGTTTTAGTATTATTGCCGGTTTTTGCGTCAAAACATCCCACCCCGTGGAAATACACAGGGTTGGTTTCAGCGGGCTCGTATCCCCGGCCCTTGGAAGTGCTCACATGAAGAAGCACGGGTTCGTCAAGTGTTTTTATATTTTCCAGAATATCAATAAGCTGGTCAAGGCGGTGGCCCTTTATGGGGCCGAAATATTCGAAATCGAAGGCTTCAAAAAGCATGCCCGGCGTAACAAGGGCTTTGACCGATTCCTCGGCACGCTTGGCAAACTGGTAGGCGTCATCGCCAATCCGGGGCAGGGATCGCAGAAGCTCGCCTATGGCCTTCCGTTTTTCCATGAGGTATTTTGCGGAAAACGTCCGGCTCAAAAGAGAGGACAGGGCACCCACATTGGGTGAAATCGACATTTCATTGTCATTTAATATGACTATCAGATCCTTGTGAATCCCCCCTGCCTGGTTTAAGGCCTCGTAGGCCAGGCCTGCTGTCATGGAGCCGTCGCCTATGACCGCCAGGACCTTTGCATCCTCTTTTTTTAAGGCCTTGGCACATGTAATTCCCAGCCCTGCGGATATGGAGGTGCTGCTGTGGCCGGTGGAAAAGGCGTCATACGGGCTTTCCGATATTTTCGGAAACCCTGAAACACCTCCGAACTGCCGCAGCGTGGGAAAAATCTCCCGTCTTCCCGTCAAAAGCTTGTGAGTATATGACTGATGCCCCACATCCCAGATCAGTTTGTCAGTGGAAATGTTAAATACATAATGAATTGCTATTGTAAGTTCCACAACACCGAGATTGGAGGCCAGGTGACCGCCCGTTTTGGAGACTACCTCCACGATCCGCTGCCTGATTTCCTTTGCAAGCAGCGGCAGTTCCGAGCGGGGCAGTTTTTTTAGATCTGACGGGGAATTTATCTGTTCAAGCAAATCCAATGGAATACGGCTCTTTCGGGTTTTTTGAGTTTAATCTGAATTTAAAATGTTTAAGCTCTTATGTTTGTTTAGGATTGCGAATTTACAATTATTTATCTCTCTGTGTAATATAGGCAGCCAGTCCTGCAAGCGGCTGTGCTTTGTTATCAAATATTTCGATGGCCTGCAAGGCATTGTTTACAAGATTTTCCGCGTAAGCAGAAGCCCGGTCAATGCCCATAAGGGAAGGGTAGGTGGATTTTCCCCGGACCGAATCCGTTCCCGCCGCCTTGCCCATCTTTTCAGGATCACCTTTTATATTTAAAATATCGTCTGTTACCTGAAAAGCAAGACCAACATTATCAGCATATTCCGAGAGCGCTGATACCTGCTTTTGATCCGCGCCTGCAAGCACTGCCCCGCAAACCACCGAAGCTCTTATAAGGGCGCCTGTTTTTAAAGCGTGCATTTTTTTTAAAGGCTCAAGGGAAAGGCCCCGGCCTTCGCCTTCCATGTCGCGCATCTGGCCCTCGATCATTCCCTTGTAGCCGGCAGCATCAGAAATAATCTTAATAACTCTGAGAATCCCGGCTGCATCAGCATCAGGATCTTCGGCACAGCCTGCCAGGGTTTCAAAGGCCAGGGTAAGAAGGGCGTCTCCGGCCAGGATGGCGGTTGCCTCGTCAAATTCCACATGGGAGGTGGGCCGCCCCCTGCGAAGGTCATCATCATCCATTGCAGGAAGATCGTCATGGACAAGCGAATAAGTATGAATCATTTCAAGGGCGCAGGCTGTCTGGAGCACTGGATCCGGAATACGGCCGCCCACAGCCTCGGCTGAAGCAACGCAAAGTACCGGCCGCAGACGTTTGCCTGATCCCATAAGTGAATGTGCCATTGCATGGCAGAGCCGGGTATCCACGCTAATGCAATCCAGGATTGCCTTAAGGCGGTTGTTTACCAGAAGGCGCTTTTCCTCCAGATACGCCTTTAAATCAAATTTCCCGTGTTCCAGTCCAAAATTATTCATCTTCACCAGGGCCGCCCTGCTGCCGGGTGTTGGATTCAAAAGGGGTCTGGGTTACCGACCCGTCCTGCTGCTGCATCAGGGCTGTAATCTTTTTTTCGGTCTCATCGAGCTTTTCAAAGCAGAAGCGCGAAAGTACAACCCCTTCCTCGAATTTTTTAAGCGCCTTGTCCAGGGGAAGGTCGCCAGCTTCAAGCTCTTCCACGATTTTTTCAAGCTTTTCCATGGACTCTTCAAAGCTTTTCTTTGCCTTGGCCATCTTGATATATCCTTTCAATACTGCAAGTTAAAGTTCCTTTTGAAAGTATTACTTCAACTTTGTCACCGGTTTCTGCGGCTGCCGCGTCAGTTATTACGAGCCCGTCCGGCAGGGTTCTTGTAATGCTGTAGCCGCGATCCAGGACTGCTGCGGGGCTAAGCGCATACATTCTTCCGTATGCGGATTCCAGGGCGGAGCGTTTTTTATGCAGCAGGCCCAAAGCCGCAGCCCGAAGTCTTGCAAAAAGATGAGAGTGCCTGTCATATAAAGAATGGACGCGGCTGCGGAGAGGGGCTGCAAAAAGCCTTTGGCTGCGCCAGGCAAGGCGCTCGCGCCTAAGGGCGATAAGCCGGTGCATGGCATTTGAAAGCCTGGCAGCATCATCATCGATTCTAATTCTGAGTTCGTCCAGGCGGCGCTTTGGATGAACAAGCCTGCGGCTCAGCTTTTCAGCAGCCTTGCGCCTGTCCGTGATCTGCCTGGAAAGACTTCCGTGCATCCTGCGCAAAAGCGTTTGAAGTGTGTAGCTTACCTCCCGCTTTACAGGCACGGCAAGCTCCGCTGCTGCAGAAGGCGTGGGAGCCCGCATATCAGCCGCAAAGTCGGCTATTGTATAATCGGTTTCATGGCCGACCGCGGAAATAACAGGTATTTCGGATGCAAAGATCGCCCGGGCGACTTCTTCTGAATTAAAGGCGGCGAGATCTTCGAGCGAGCCTCCGCCGCGCGCAACAATTGCCACATCGGCAAAAGAGTGATGACGGGCGATTTTAAGGGCTTCGACGATTTCCATGGCAGCGCCTTCTCCCTGGACAGCAGCCGGGATAATTACGATCTGCATGTTTGGATACCTGCGGAGCATGACCCGGATTATGTCATGGACCACAGCGCCCGTGGCCGAACTGATCACAGCAACCCTGGATGGCAGAAAAGGGATCTTTTTTTTGTGCCTTTCATCAAAAAGGCCTTCTTCTGCAAGCTTTTTCTTTAACTGCTCGAATGCCGCCTGAAGTGCTCCCGCACCGGAAGGCTCAAGATATTCAAGTATAATCTGGTAAGAGCCCCTGGGAGGATAGACGCTTATTCTGCCGAACCCTGTGACCGACATCCCGTCTTCAGGCTCAAACTTCAGCTTGCGGTTCCGGCCTTTAAACATTACAGCCTGGATTTGGGAGTCTGAATCCTTGAGGGTGAAATAATAATGGCCTGAGGCGGGCATGCGGATATTTGAAATTTCCCCGGAAATCCAGATAAATGGATATGAGTCTTCAAGCAGATTTTTAATCTCCGCGGTGAGCTCAGAGACTGAATAAATTTTGCGTACGGCTTCTTCTCGGTGATCCTGGCGCATCATGATTTTTCCCAAGCCGGTTTTAATTGAACCTAAGCTGTATCTGACGCAGTAGATGCGGTAAACTTGAAAATCCCGGAGCGCTCAGTTTAGGTTGAATCGGATAAAGCTAGCATAACTTTAACAACGATTCAATGCAAAACAAGATTACCATACGATCCGGATTATCGGACGATCCGGGAAAATCCGGCCGGAAACATACTTTAAACCGATTGCCACTTGCCGCGGGTTTATAAAATTATTACGTCTGATAATGGATATTATGTAAACTTTTTTCAGAGCCGGATAAATCGCCGGGAACAAGATGATAAAGGCGCCCTGCCTTTACAAAAGTTTGTATTATTTGGTTTAAGGTGTACGGGTTAAAGAAATCCGTGAGGTTTAGATAAATTGGATGAAAAAATTGTTACCGGGCCCTGTCGATAATATCGCGAACAGCCGGCATAATATAGATATCCTCCAGTGGAACCTGTCTGAGGCCGGAAGCAAGAGTCTGGATTTTTTCATTTATTTTCAGGTTCTTGTCCATTATAAACACAGGCTCGCCTTTAAGCCTGCAAAGGCCGCTTCTGGCATTAACGCCGGTTGCCCTCAGGTTCTGCTCGACAACGCGGATTCCCGCCTTTTCAGCAGCCTCTATGAGATGCCTGTATATCTGCCGCCTTCTCATCTGTCAGAAATCCGCCTTTCGTGTGCGATCTTTATTGAAAACCTGAAAATATGTGTTATACCTAAATTGAGCGATTTTCAAGTTTGCCATATATACATGGATGTCATTCTTTAAGATGAATTGCTTTTAAAAATCTGAAACACTCGATTATCGACTTTTAACAACACAACAAAATCCACAGGAGGAATTAATGGCAGACACTGCTACCACCCGCCAGAGCGTTCGTACCCAGGAACGGGTAAACAGCTTTATCCGCAGCGTGTATAACTGGATGGCCGGAGGACTGGCGCTTACAGGAGGCGTTGCATATTTCGCAGCCCATAACCAGACCTTAAACCAGCTTATTTTCGGCGTGCCCATGGTTTTTTTCGGTCTGATTATTGCCGAACTTGCAATGGTTTTTTATCTGAGCGCACGTATTCAGAAAATGGAAGCATCCACTGCAACCGGCCTGTTTCTGGTATATTCGGGTCTAAACGGGCTGACACTGTCCTTTATATTCCTCGTTTATACAAGTACTTCTATCGCATCCGTGTTTTTCATATGCGCGGCGACCTTTGTCGCATGCAGCATATACGGAATGACAACAAAACGTGATCTCACCTCCTGGGGCAATTTTCTTTTCATGGGCCTGATAGGCATTATTATAGCCTCTGTGGTAAACATGTTTATCCAGAGTACTGCCATGATGATGGTAATCAGTTATATCGGAGTGTTAGTCTTTGTAGGTCTTACCGCCTATGATACCCAGAAATTAAAAAACATGGCCATTACCCAGCCAGACGGCCTTGATGCCGGCGCAATCAGAAAAGGCGCAATAATGGGAGCGCTGTCGCTTTATCTTGATTTTATCAACCTGTTTATAATGCTGCTTTATATATTCGGGCAGCGTGACTAATTGCTGCCTAAATTGAGCGATTTAGGTTCTACTTCGATCCGGATTCACCGAGCCGGTCGGAAACAACATCCACAATATCCTGGCAGAGGCGCCGGGTCTCATCCTGATCCGGCCCTTCAACCATTATTCTGCACAGCGGCTGGGTGCCTGAGTATCTTACCAGCACCCTTCCCTGCTCACCAAGTTGGTTTTCAACGGTCCTGATTGCATCTGCTATCTCGGGGAATTTGTAAATATCGGTCTTTGTTTTTACCCGGACGTTTTTTAGAATCTGGGGATAAACCGCCATTATCCGCCGCAGAGAAGACAGCGGCTCCCCTGTGGTAAACATTGCCTCAAGCAGCCTCAGTGCTGTCATTATGCCGTCCCCGGAGGTGTGATGATCCAGAAAAATCATGTGCCCTGAATCCTCTCCGCCAATCACGGCCCCGTTCTTTCTCATTTCATCGAGCACGTAGCGGTCGCCCACGTCTGTTATGATATGCCGGATCTCCATTTCCTTTAAGGCATTTATCAGTCCTACATTGCTCATAACGGTGCTTACCGCCAGGTTGTTTTTCAGCATGCCGGCCTGTTTCAGATGTCTTGCGCAGATGGCAAGTATATGATCGCCGGTTACAGGTTCACCGTTTTCATCAACTGCAATGAGTCTGTCACCGTCTCCGTCAAATGCAAACCCAGCATTTGCGCCTTTTTTTCGGACCGTTTGCTGCATGGTTTCAATGTGCTGGGAGCCGCAGTTTTCATTTATGTTTATTCCGTCAGGCTTGTTGGCAAGAGTCGTGACTTCGGCGCCAAGCTCGGTAAAAACCCGGGGAGCTACCGTGGAGGCCGCCCCGTTTGAACAGTCCAGAACAAGGCGTAAACCCTTTAAATTCTTTATTTTTCCAAGACATGATTTAAGGAAATCCACATACTGATCCTCTGCATCAGGCACGCTGCTCACTGTGCCTATCTGTTTTGCAGGCGCGAATATAAAGCTATTGTCCTCACCAAGGACAATTTTTTCAATATGATCTTCTACTGCTTTGTCCAGCTTGTAGCCCTGGCTGCTGAAAATTTTGATGCCGTTGTCCTCAAACGGATTATGGGAGGCGGATACCACGATTCCGGCATCAGCCCGGTTTACGCGGGCAAGATACGCAATTGCAGGAGTGGGAATAATACCTGCAAGACAGACGTCCGCGCCCGCCGAACATATTCCCGAGGCCAGGGCGGCCTCAAGCATGTCTCCTGAAAGCCTTCCGTCCTTTCCGATAAAGATCCTGGATCTGGAATTTGTTTTAAGTACCGCGGCAGCAGCCCTGCCCACATTCAGGGCCGTCTCCGGTACTATGGGGTATTGGTTGGCCTTTCCGCGGATGCCGTCCGTGCCGAAAATAGATTCCATTATTTAAAACTTTCTCCATGGTTAATCGTTTAAGTTGTATCAATATGAAAAAGAGGCTTCCACTTTTCCAGCAGCGCGTCTATGATTTCCTGAAGCCATCGGGTCCCAAGGGCGGCCTGATCCGTGTCAAGAGACTGGATTACACTTATGTAATCCCCGTTTCCGTAAATTGCGATCAGATCTTTTACGTGTTTTAGAAACTCCTGTTTTTTTAAGGAATTTTCCACAGCCTGCGCCCCTGTGCTAAGCTCGTGGTCCAAAGAGTGCGGATCGCATTCTTTTATCTCCCCGGCAGCGAACTCTTTAAGTCGTTTTATCCGTTCATTTATGCAGGCCCCGGCTGTTTCAAGCAGGCCCAGGAAAAGGGGTTCGGGCATGCTTTCCGATATAAAGAGACTGCGGACATTTGAATACCAGTGGCGCAAAGCATGAAGACTTGCAATATAATAAAGGTTGTTTACCACTATCCGCTCCCTGTTGCGCAGCCCGCCGCCCTTGTAGGGCAGGCTGACCGGTTTGCCGGCACCTCCTAATATAAGATGACCGGGTCTGTGTTCATCGTTTCTGATAATTGTACCGGCTCCTGCAACCGTACCGTATGCAAGCCTGCACGGCCCCACCAGACCGCCCTGCCCGCCCAGAAAAACCGGGGCTTGGTTTAACATCACGCCGCAGGCCACGTCCCCGATAAGAGACGGGGTGGCTTTATCCTGCTGGGGAGTATAATTAAAATGTATATAAGAGCTTCCCACCTCGCTGTGGTTCTTTCTGCTGGTTCCCCCTGCCATCAAACAATCACAGAAATTAATAATGCTGCCCAGGGTCACGAACGGAAACAGAATAGTCTGTTTGAGCCCCACGCTGTGGGCTACGCATGCTTCTTCTTCAAGTATGGTGCCGTCTCTTACATGCGCGCATGTCTCTACCGAGGCTTTTCTCAAAAAAACCGAGCCCTTAAAATAGCCTCCTTTAAGTTTTACTTCGGGACCTGCAAGGCAGTTTTCAACAGTTGCAGGTGCCTGTTGTCCTATTTCAGCCCCTTGGCAGATAAGGGTATTTGCTCCCCGGATGCGGCTTCCCGGATAAATTACAGCGCCCTGCTCTATCCGCTCCGGGTTTACCTCGGGGCTGATCTCGACGCTTTCGGGTTTTAAAATCACAACACCTTTTGAAATAAGCCTGTCAATCATTTCCTGTTCCTATTGCTCCTGTGCCTGCCGGATGCCGTCACCGGGTTTTAAAACCTGAATTGAGGCAAAACTATCAAGACTTTTATCATTTATCTGCTTTCTTGTCCATTGATTTTGCGGAAAAAATCCTGATATCAGGCTGTTAGGTCAATATGTACTTGAAGCTGTCCGATTTTTGTGATACAAAAAAATTGTCCAAATAAATTATCAGCAGTCGTGCAAAACGGTATCCTTAATATTCTGCAATTATTGACCTGATAGATAGATGGAAGAAAAAAAATATAGACTCTTAACCAGAAGTGACCTGGACGGATTGGTATGTGCCGTATTGATGCGTTATCTGGAACTGGTCGATGAAATAATTTTAATTGATCATCCAGGTGTGATGCAGGAGGGCAAATTTAAGGTAGGAGAAAACGATATAACAACCAACCTGCCCTATGTGCCCGGGGCGCATCTTGCATTTGATCATCACGTATCAGAAACGCTGAGAAGCAGGGATAATCCCGGACATATCATTGATCCGGACGCTCCTTCGGCAGCCAGGGTTGTATATGAATACTACGGCGGCCGGTCAAGATTTCCGGAATTTTTCAACGAGATGATGAAAGCTGTGGACAAGGCTGATTCAGGCAATTTTTCCCGCAGGGAAATACTGCATCCCACAGGATGGCCCCTTCTTAATTTTCTGGTGGACAAGCGCACCGGTATAGAGGACTGGGGCAAATTCGCCATATCCGAGCAAGAGTTCAAGCTGAGATTAATCGATTGGATGGGCCGCATGACAATAGATGAAATCCTGAGCCTGCCTGATGTGGCCCAGCGGGCGAAGATTTATTTTCAATACGAAGAGATGTATAAAAAACAGCTTTTCCAAAGCGCCCTCCTTAAACGAAATGTGGTTATAATTGACTGCAGGGGAAAAGAGAGCGTCTATCCGGGCAACAGATTTATCATATATGCACTTTATCCCAGGTGCAACGTATCAATACAGATCAAGCACGAGCCTGAAGAGGGAAAAACCACTTTTTCGGTGGGAAAATCAATCATCAACAAGACATCTGATGCCAACATAGGGCAGTTGATGTTAAAATACGGCGGAGGAGGCCACAGGGCCGCGGGCGCCTGCCACGTGCCTGATAGCGAGGCCGGAAAAGTGCTTGCGGAAATAATTGAAGCCCTGGGTGGGGACGAGGGCATGGATGCAGATTCAAGATCCGGGGCACTAGGATAAACCTAAGCTTAGGATAAAATAAAAGGAATATCATATGTCAGGCCATATCACCCAGACCGAAACCTGGAAGAAACTGGCTGCATCAGCAGAGCGGATGGCACTTCCTGAAAACCATCTCAAATATCTGCTCAAAAATGAAAACCGGTTTTCGGAGTTTTCTTGTTCCGGCGGAGGGCTGGTTCTGGACTGGTCCCGGCAGCGGGTGGACAGTGAAATAATGCGCCTGCTTATGGAACTGGCCGAAGAAACCGGGGTTCAAAAGCGCTTCTCAGAAATGGTAAAAGGCGCCGTGGTAAATATGACGGAAAACCGTGCAGCCCTTCACACTGCGGCAAGAGACTTCTCCGGCCAGCCGGTTTATGTAGACAATACGAATATAATGCCTGAAATCCGGCGGGTGCGCGATGAGATCAGGGAATTCTCGGAGCAGGTCATTTCCGGCAGGATTTTGGGAACCACTGGAAGGCGTTTCAGGCACGCCGTGGTTATAGGCATAGGAGGGTCATACCTGGGAACAGAATTTGTGGCCACAGCGCTCCAGGGCATGGCAGACACGGGAATAGATCTGTATTTTCTCTCCAATGTGGATGCTGACTGCTTTGGGGAAATTGCCGCGAAAATCGACCCGGAGGCAACCCTGTGGATAGTTATTTCAAAAAGCTACACCACCACCGAGACTTCAACCAATGAAAAACTGGCCACAAACTATCTGCTCAGATGCGGTCTGAAGCCGGAAGATCACATGATCGCAGTCACCAGCAGGGGCAGCCCCGGAGACGATCCCTCAAATCCGGTAAGACAGGTATTTCACATGTTTGACTTTATAGGAGGACGTTTCAGCGTCTGCTCCGCGGTCGGGGGGCTGCCATTGAGTCTTTATCTGGGATATGACCGGTTTGAAAGGTTTTTAAAAGGCGCCGAAGAAATGGACCATCATGCGCAAAGCGCGCCGCCTGAATCGAACCTGCCGCTTATTAGCGCCCTTATCAGCGTATGGAACAACAATTTCCTTGAATATCCGGCATGCGGCATTATCCCCTACTCTGCTCCGCTATCCAGACTGCCCGCCCATATTCAGCAGCTCTACATGGAAAGCACCGGCAAGGCGGTAACACAGAAGGGGACTCCTGTTGAAACCGATACGGGGGTGATCATTTTCGGGGAGCCCGGAACAAACGCCCAGCATTCTTTTTTTCAACTTGCCCACCAGGGAAGGCCTTTTCCAATTGAGTTTATCGGAGTGCTATCCCCGCATTACAAAAATTACAAGACCACTTCAAAGGGGGTAACCAATCACCAGGAGCTTTGGGCCAACTTCATTGCCCAGCCGCAGGCTCTTGCATGCGGAAACACGAATGAAGCTCACCCTGCGCGCAATTTTCCGGGTAACCGGCCATCCTCTGTAATAGTGCTTTCTTGCCTGTCACCGGAAAACATAGGCCGGCTGCTTTCATTCTACGAGGCAAGGACAATATATGAAGCCTTTATATGGGATATCAACCCCTTTGACCAGTACGGCGTGGAACTGGGAAAAACCCTGGCCTCGGGCATAAGAGAGCAGATGGCCCAAAAAAACAACAATCCGCAGCATTCCTTTAATACCGGAGACCCGATCTCGGACGCCTACCTGGAAATACTGTTTTCAGGAAATCTGTAAATCAGGGCGCCCCACGTAACACCTGCCCCGAGCCCTGCAAACAGCACCGTGCTCGAAGGACCAACAACCTTTTTCTCCAGGGCCTCGTCAAGCGCAATTGGTATGCTGCCCGCGGTGGTGTTTCCGTATCGCTGTATGTTGTGATACATTTTCTCTTCAGGTATTTTCAGCGCTTTCTGAAAACTCTGGTTAATACGGATATTTGCCTGATGCGGAATTATAAGGTCAATGTCGTCAATATCCAGGCCCGCTTTTGCCAGGGTTGCGTAAGTAACTTCAGGAAGACGGGTCAGCGCAAGTTTGAAAACGTTTCTGCCGTCCATTACAGGATACTGCCTTCCCTGGTCGAGCATTTCATGGCTGATGCGCGGATTAAGCCGGGAAGCGGGGGCTTCGGCGGCAAGGGCGTCTCCATAACGGCCCTGGGAATGAAGAGAGGCCGCCATAACACCGGCAACTTCATCCGTATCCGAACCTTCCAGACAGACAGCCCCTGCTCCGTCACCAAAAATTACTGCAACCTCCCTGCCCCGGGTTGAAATATCAAGGCCGGTGCTGTGCACTTCTGAACCGACAAACAGAACCCGGTTTGCATATCCGCTTTTTATATAGGCATCAGCGGTTGCAATGCCGTATAAAAATCCGGTGCACTGCTGCCTTATATCAAGGGCCGGGGTTGTTTCAAGCCCCAGCTTATCCTGCAGGAGACATCCAGAACCGGGAAAGAAAATATCGGGACTCAGAGTAGCAAATATGATCAGGTCCAGATCTTCCGGGCTCCATCCTGCTCTGTCAAGAGCAATCTTCGATGCCTCAAGCCCCAGGTCCGCGGCTCCCACTCCACCTTCCTCCGGAACCCAGTAGCGCTGCTCTATTCCGGTTCGCTGCCTTATCCATTCATCAGTTGTGTCTATCCACTGCATCAGGTCCTGATTCGTTATCAGTCTTGGCGGAAGATACCTGCCTGTGGATCTGATAAGAGTTTTTTTCATATTCACCTTTTTTTCAAGAAATTATCGATTTAGCCTTCATTTGCCTCCGGCAGATTTTTTTCCACCGGATATTTTTCCTTAAGCGATTCAATATACGGTTCGAGCTTCTGCATCATTTTTTCCTGTTCAAGGTCTTCGCGGATAGAGTCCCTTACATCGGCAAGCGGTTCAATCCCCTTGTCTTTCCTGTCCTCAAGCTTTATGAGGTGATATCCGAACCGGGTCTCAACAATGTCGCTGACCTCGCCTGGCTCCAGTTCAAATGCGGCCTCTTCGAAATTTTTCACCATGCTGCCGCGGCTGAAATATCCAAGATCCCCCCCGGATTCCCCGCTGGGGTCATCGGAATACTGCCTGGCAAGCTCGGAGAAATCCTCTCCATCTTCGAGCCTTTGCTTGACCTCCCTGATTTTTTCCCTTGCCCCGGCCTTGTCATCATCATCTTCGGATTTGATAAGGATGTGTCTGGCGCGAACTTTTTCCGGAACCTCGAATTGTTCCTTGTTTTCCTCATAAAATGATTCTATCTCTTCATCGGTAACAGACATGCTGTCTTCAAATTTTTCCTCTATTAATTTTTTTATGGCAAGACTTTGTCTTATCTCCTTTTCAAGATCCTTTTCAGTATAATTCATTGTACCGATATGATCTTGGAACTGATCTTCGCTTTCAAACCGGTTTTTTATCTCATCCATTTCATCGCGGATCTCCGCGGAATCAACCTTAATATCTTCATCCATACTTGCCTGATATAAAAGCTGCTGGTCGATTAAATTGTCAAGAATGGTTTTTCTTATCTGGGACAGCTGCTGGTCGCCGATCTGCGCTCCGCTGCCGCCGTAACGGGCTTTGAAAAGGTCAACGATTCTTTCCAGTTTCTGTGAGGAGATTTCCACGCCGTTGACCACAGCAACGTATTTATTTCCTTTTTTACCCTTCCCGTTTTCCTCCGCACCGACAGCCTGCCCCGTATTAACAATCAGACTCACCAGAAAAAAAACTGCTGCAGCAAAACCCAGGGGCCCTTTAAACCTGTTAGTAAGCATAACTCCTCCTTGTTATCTGTTATCGGGGGAAATCCATCTGGCTTGATTGTTCCCGGAATTCCGGCTCAACAGCTGAAAAAACGGGTTTTGTGCAGGAAAGATGAGCATGGATTGAAAATACTGCAAGAGGCTTCCTCCCGGGAAGTGGTCGGGACGGCTGGATTTGAACCAGCGACCCCAGCGTCCCGAACGCTGTGCTCTTCCAGACTGAGCCACGTCCCGACTTTTGGATGCAATATTTAGGTCACAAAGAATAAATTGTCAAACAAAAAATAAATAAAATGATTACATCCGAAAACACGGCCTTCAGGCTAAGGGATTGTTCAATACTATTGTCTGGTCCCTTCCCGGGCCCACGGAGATGATTTCAACCGGAGCCTCGGTCAGCTCCCGGATCCGGTCCAGGTATTTTCTGGTATTTTCCGGAAGATCCTCATAGCTTCTGACCCCGGATATGTCCTCTTTCCATCCCGGAACCGTTTCGTAGACAGGTTCGCATTCTGAGAGCATCCCCAGGCTTGTCGGAAAATGCCCGATGCGTTCCCCCCTGTAACTGTATCCGGTGCATATTTTTATTGACTCCAGGCCCCCCAAAACGTCAAGCTTGGTTACCGCAAACCCGGTAAGGCTGTTTAGCCGTACAGCGTTTCTCAGCATCACGGTATCAATCCATCCGCACCTGCGCCTGCGCCCGGTGGTTGCCCCGAATTCCGCTCCTTTTTCCTGGATGGTATCGCCGGTTTCGTCAAAAAGCTCCGTTGGGAAAGGCCCCTTGCCGACCCTTGTGGTATATGCCTTTACGATTCCCGTGATTTTGTCGATTTTTTTCGGCCCGACCCCCGAACCGCAGCATGCGTTTCCCGATACTGTGTTAGAGGACGTCACATACGGATAAGTGCCGTGATCAATATCAAGGTGGGTGCCCTGGGCGCCTTCAAAAAGCACCTTTTTATCCTCGCGCAGAATCCCGTCAATCAATACCGAAACATCTGTTACATAAGGCGCCAGTTTTTTTCGAAAGTTGTCAAAGCGCTCAATCATACCGTCAATGTCAACCGGGTCGCACTTATAGAAATTCTCCAGGTAAAAGTTTTTTTCCCGGGCAACAGCTCTCGCGTTTTCCTCAAAACCGGCATCAAGGAGATCCACAAAGCGTATGCCCCGCCTTGCGGCCTTGTCCTCGTAGCATGGCCCTATCCCCCGGCCAGTGGTTCCGATCTGCTTTTTTGTGTTTGCAGCCTCCTTGGCATGATCCAAAGCCTTGTGATACGGCATTATCAAGTGGGCCTTGTCACTTACGCGAAGCCTTGCGGATGATACGTCCACACCCTTTTCAGTAAGGTATTCTATTTCCTCGATGAGCACCTCGGGGTCAACCACCATCCCGTTTCCGATTATGCATGTTTTTCCCTGTATGATTCCCGAGGGAACCAGGTGACTGATAAACTGCTCTCCGTTTACCACCATTGTATGACCGGCGTTGTTGCCTCCCTGAAAGCGGACCACGTAATCAGAATACTCTGCCAGCAGGTCGACAATCTTGCCCTTGCCCTCGTCTCCCCACTGGGTGCCCACAATAATGATATTGGCCAATTGCTGCTCCTTGTTAAAGCTTTTATTTCCGTTTTTCCGCGAAAAAATTCACGATAATCTCCCGGCACCTGTGTTCCCGTACAGATGATATAATTTCCGGGGCATGATTTAGCCTACGGTCTGCCGCAAAATCGTAAACAGAGCCCGCTGCTCCCCATCCCGGGTCTCTGGCGCCAAAGACCACGCGCGCCAGCCGGGCGTGAATCACTGCTCCCATGCACATTATGCAGGGCTCATTGGTAACATACAAGGTGGCATTTAACAAGCGATAGTTTTCAACACGCCGCGCGGCCTCCCGTATTGCAAGCATCTCTGCATGGGCGGTGGGATCGGATAGCTGTATGCACCGGTTAAAACCCGAACCTAAAATCTCTCCGTCCCTGCCTGCAACCAGGGCCCCTATCGGTACTTCTCCCGCAGCAGCAGCTTTTTCCGCCTGCTCAAGTGCCGAATCCATAAGTCTGCAATGCCGATCAAAGTCATTTTTATTCATAGGTTCGCTTCTATATTTCATGGACTCTTAAAAAGCAATTTACACCGCCGCGGCGGTATTTTTGCAGGAAGGAAACCCTGCGCGGTCGGGGTCAGTTTTTTCGCTCCTGACCGCAAGCGCTCAATGTCGCTTCAAAAACCGACCCCGACCTTGGGTTTCCTTGGAAGTTTTTTATTCCGCGGCGGTGGTATTTTTGCAGAAAAACAAATCTCTGAGCGCCCTGGCTGACCGGCGGCGTGGAAAAGTAGTTTCCTCGCTCCAGGAGCCTCTTTAAGCCTCAATTTCCGCTCGGAAACCCTCTTTTCCACACCGCCGTCAGGCCAATGAAGTAGAATTTCGTTAGGACGCAACAAAGCGATTTCCCTGGAAGCATTCCCCCTGGCTATAAACAGCCCGGGGCCGAGCTATAAAAGCAACTTTTTTGAAGTTGCCGGGGCCTGCCAACTTATCATTGACAAGCCCTATGTTATCGCTTATGAAAGGTTGCAATCAACATTTTCCCGTGCGCCCGTAGCTCAGCTGGACAGAGCGCCGGACTACGAATCCGTAGGCCGCAGGTTCGAATCCTGCCGGGCGCACCACAAAAACCAAAGTCCCGGTTTTTAAGCCGGGCTTTTTTTCCCCGTTAGTCAAGGGTTCTGCAGGTATCCTGCCTGCCGGCATTTAGCGTTAAAAAACTGTTCACTGCTGATAGGTTTTTCTTTTGTAATTTTGATCAATGTTTTTGACGCTTTTTTCTTTGGCCAGCGATCTGATCGTACCAGAGTCTTTTCCTTCGATATTTATCAATACAATATATCCCCTCTTCTCTGAGGATGACAGGTAGGAAAAATCGGTTATGCCGTTCTTGCCCAAAGTCTTTTCCACATGGTCCCTGTCCGTGTCTTTTTCAAACTGAACAATATATTCCCTTTTTTCCTCTTGTTCCATTTGAACCCTTTGTTCCGGCTGATAACTTGTCTGCCCGTCGTTTTGAGCAGACACGCATGCGCTGCAGAAAATAACAAGAAACGCCAAAATAATATACCGGAAAAATATAACTTTCTTCATTTAAGTCCCTCGAAATGATGTTTGCCTGCGGGGCTTTAAAATGCCCCCAAAGAATAATTGGCTTATTTTAAAGCAACTGGACAGTCAGAAGTTTTTACACAACACACTGGAATTCTTGTGTTTTTCGAGGTTTAAACTGTCCAGAAGCATTAAGGTTATAACTTTTTGAAATTGCTGAGTTTTTTTCTTAAGCTATTAACAATTAACCGATATCTTTTAAATCGCAAGTAAAGCAAACTTTTTATTATATCAAAATTTCTAATTACAAAGAAGATTTATAAAACATCCTCCTCCTCCGCCTCCGCCACCGGAACCTCCGTCCGAGCTGGTGTCCCGGGGCAGTGGGTAGGTTTCCAGATTATGAATTTTGTTGTATATTGTACTTCCGTCTGTTCCGCCGAATAATATGTGTCCGTATTCTGGTAAAAATGCAGCCGAAGCAGACGCACGGCCTCTGGGCAGATCAAAAAGGGTATCTGCCTGATAAGTCCAGCTCCCGCTTTCCGGATCAAAACAAAGAATGTATGGAGATATGTAGGAGCCGGCATTGCCGCCTATTATGTAAATATAGTCCCCGTCGGTGGTGATATCGAAGTTGTCAAGGGCAATCGGTATGTCGGGAAGATCAGACCAATTCTTGGTTTGCGGATCATAAACCTCGCAGGAAGAAAGGATACCTTCGCTGTTAGAACCCCCAAAAACATAGATTTTGCCATTAACAGCCACTGCACCGTGATATGCGCGGGCCCTTTTCATTGACTCTTTCTTCTTCCATCCGTCGCCATTATAGGCATAAAAAGCATCGGTATAGTCTGAGGAATCTCCGCCTATGGAGTCTGAGGAATCTCCGCCTATGGCATAAAGGGTGCCGTCAAGTGAGACAGCCTGAAGTGCTGCTAAAGAAACAGGCAGGTTATCCTCCATGCTCTGCCAAAAGTCCTCAACAGGATCATAGCGCCAGAAGTTTGCTTGAATCTCACCGTTTTCATCGCTTCCGCCAAGAACATAAATTGAATCATCGTAAACCGCAGCATCGTGAAACCAGCGGTCTCCCGGCATGGGGTCAATATCTGTCACAGGATCACTTCCGGGATCATAATATGATATTGTATCAGTTGGGTAATATACTATTGTATCAGTTGCGGAAGAATACTCATAACCTGCTCCTCCAAAATGCCAGAATTTTTCATCGTAAGCCACGGCCGCACCTGCTATGAGCCCGGATTGAGTATTTGTCATTTCTTTCCATGCAGTGGCTTTAACCAGGTTGGAGGTTTTGCCTTGTGCATCGCTGATCCGTATGTAATTTCCAGTATTTTTGTCTTCAGGCGCGGTAGCTTCAATTGAGGATTCTGTCGTTGAGGATTCTGTCCATGTTTCTGTTTGTGCAGTCCAGGTGTCATCGCCATTGGTAAATAAAATCTGTCCTTGTTCACCGAAACTCACCCCGTTAAGGGTAAAGGGATTTCCCGGGCTTACCCCGTATGTTACAGAGCCGGTGATAAGCGGCTCAAAATCGAGCTCTGAATTAATGGAACTGGCAAGATTCAGCCTGGCGTCTTTGGAGAGCTTTCCTTCAAGCAAGTCAGCCCGATCCACCCCGGAAAGAATCCTGTTTTTTCTGGTCAGCATGTCCTCATTTGGATGTTGGGCAGCCATAAGTGCGACTGCCCCTGTTACATGGGGTGCTGCCATGGAAGTACCCTGATAGGCGACAGTGGCAGTTGAGCCTTCACCAATGCCGATTCCCACATCGTCGATATAGACGCCGTCAATGGTTTCAATGTCGTCGGTGTTAAGACGGAACCTGAACATAAATTTGTCTGTCTTAAATCTTTCCGGGAGATAAAAGAATCCAGGCTTCCAATCATCGTCTGAAGTACCTGTAATAGATCCCGCAGGAGTCCAGGTATCGCCATTGTCATTGGAAACCTCCAGATACAGGAAATCTTCGTTGTCCTTAATTTCATACTTGAGCCAGCCGCCCAGGGCGACCTTGTCTTCCTGGTAATCGCTCAGGTCAGATCTTTGATCTGCTTGCAGCCAGGCATTTGTTCCATTGGAAGAATCAATGTCCGGGCTGTAGCCCCAGGCTTTGTATTCAGATAGGCTCTCATCTTCGGTTATTTCCCAGAAATCATTCTCACCGCCATGGCTCCAGTTATCATCATCAGATTCCATATCGTCAAAAAAAACATCCGAGGGTTCAGGCTCATATCCGCCTCCCGGCACTGTACTTAAAATATTTGTTCCGGGTGCAGCCAAGTCCACAGATGAAGGTCCGTAATTTGAAAACCCTGCAAGCTCGTCGTCTGGGTTGGTAGCGGCCACGGAGATGATGTTATCAAGATCGTATGAACCCGGATATGACGGGATTAAATCATTGTCATTCCCGCTGTTTCCGGCCGCAGCACAGAAAACAATGCCCAATTCACCGAGCTGCGCGATACTGTCTTTTACAACCTCACTGTATCCGGAACCGCCGTATGATGCATTGACAGCTACAATATTTTGCCCGGCCTCTTTTTGCTCGATTATATAATTCAGGCATTTAAGAATATCAGCGTCCTCCCCGGTACCAAAAGCACTTAAAGCTTTCAGGGCCATTATTTTTACATCCCAGTTAACTCCGGTTATAAGTTTTCCGTTGTTACCCACAGCCCCTGTGGTGCCTGCAACATGGGTGCCGTGGCCGTGATTGTCCATGGGATCGCCTGTGTCTGCAACCGCATTGATTCCGTGGATATCATCCACTCCTTCCTCGGGGTCTGGGTTTGTCCACATATTGTCTTTAAGATCCTGGTGGGTATAGTCAACACCCGAGTCGATAATTGCTACAATTACGTCCTCTCCATCTATATCCGGGGAGCCGGTGTTTGTATCCCAGGCATCTTCAGCCTGAATTTTTTGGTACCCCCATAACTCATCATATAAGGGATCATTGGGTTCGGCCATAATCCGGCGGATATAATTGGGAGACACCGCCTCCACCGCCGGATCGTCCTTTAGCTCGCGGATCATTTCTGAAGTGGATTTATCAGACTTAAAAAGCATATAACTTGCTTTTTTCTCTTGGGACAGGGCTTTGTAATGTGATGCAACAGACATCTGCCTGCTGTGGCCGGCGTGTTCTGCCTCATACAAATCAATTCCTTCCCTGAATTTTACCAAAACCTCGCCTTTGACATATTCGGCCTTATCAAGCACACCTTTGTTTTTTTCAAACCTTTTAAAAGGCTGGAAACCTGGATTGTTTTCGCGGTCCTGCCGTTTAAGTTGAACCTTTTTCTCTGTTTGTTTTTCAGGGAAATATTTGCCCCATCCCGTGCCTGCAAATAAAAAAAGCGCAAAACAGAGAAACAACAAAACAAGCCAAAGCCCCTTTTCCCTCCCTCCCGAAACCACAAACATCCTTCCTTAAAATATTTGAAACCCTAAATGACAGTAGCATATCAAAGCACTTGCGTAAATTATT
>JBKHFD010000015.1:0-29778 GCA_046540355.1 Desulfobacterales bacterium | reverse complement strand
TACAAACAAAGTGGATACTGCCATTGAAATCAAAAATCCTTTTTCGGCACAAAAACCTGTTAATCTTTCTTTTTGTTGCAGTTGCAGCATCTATTGCCCTCCGGAGCGCACCGTCCTTTGCAGAAAAAGGGGAGCCCGCAAACCCGCAAGAATATCAAGCCCGCTGCTGGCCGCATGAAAAAAGCGATCTTGCCCCTGATCCCGAGGTTGACTTCGGGACCCTGGAAAACGGAATAAGATACGTGATCAAAAAAAATGACACCCCGGAAGACCGCGTCAGGATGCACCTGGTGGTGGATGCCGGATCCTTTCACGAAACAGAGGAGCAGCGCGGCATAGCCCACTTCCTTGAACACATGCTTTTTAACGGAACCGGCAATTTTCCTCCCGGAGAACTCGTCAAGTATTTCCAGCGAATCGGCATGGCATTCGGCCCGGATGTAAACGGCCGCACCGGCTTCTACCAGACGGTCTACGACCTTGACCTCCCGGACGGGGAAAAGGAAACCCTGCGGGAAGCCATGCTGGTCATGCACGATTTTGCAGCGGAAGCCCTGCTTAAACAAAAAGAAGTGAAAAAGGAGCGCCATGTAATCCTTTCTGAAAAACAGACCCGGGACTCCTCAGATTACAGGACCTTTAAAAAGACTCTTAAATTTGAACTCTCCGGAGCCAGGATTCCTGAAAGACTTCCCATAGGCATTGAAGAGGCAATACGCAGCGCAGACCGCGAACTTATTAAAGACTTCTATGATACCTGGTACAGACCCGAAAACCTGACCCTGGTCATGGTGGGCGATTTTGAAACAAAAACAGCGGAAAAAATACTTAAAGACCGGTTTGACGGTCTTCAGGCACGGGCCCCCCAAAAGCCCGATCCTGAATTCGGGAAAGTAGGGCATAAAGGAATAAAGCCCTTTTACCATCATGAATCAGAGGCGGGCAAAACCCGGGTGACCATAGAGACAGCGGAAAAAGAGCCCATGCCTCAAGACAGCGCTCAATACCAAAGAGAGCGGATTCTTGCAAAAATGGCAAACAAAATCATAGACCACCGTTTAAACGCAGTCCTGGAGGAACCGGATGCGCCTTTTACCGATGCATGGATAAGCTCGGGCCACTACTTAAGGTTTGTAAAATCAGCCGAAATATCAGCGGACTGCCGCCCGGAAAACTGGCAAAAAGCTTTTTCCGCAATAGAAAAGGAACTGCGCAAAGCGCTTGAGCACGGATTTACCGAATCCGAGGTAACACGGGTGCAAAAAGAATATATTACCCGGCTCAGGCAGGCTGTAAAAAATTCCGCTACCCGCAGAAGCAGAGATCTCGCACAGGAACTTATCAGCAGCCTGAGCGACAACCGGGTATATCAGTCCCCGAAGCAGCGCCTTGAAATGCTTGAACCTGCGGTAAATTCCGCAACGCAGGAATCACTTCATAAAGCCTTTAAAAAAGAATGGAACGCCGCGCACAGACTGCTGCTGGTGACCGGAAATGCCGATCTCTCCGATGCAGAAAAGACTCCTGAAAAACAGATCAAATCCGCCTATGAGCAAAGCCGCAGCCGGCCGGTCAAAAAGCCGGAAAAAGGCCGACAGGTGGAATTCCCCTATCTTCTGCCCCCGGCAGGCCAGGGGAAAATAAGCACAAAAAAAGATATAGAAGATCTGGGAATTACCCGGGTGGCTTTCGAAAACGGGGTAGACCTGCTGATAAAAGAGACGGATTTCAAGGACAACCAGGTTCTTGCGGCGGTAAGCTTCGGGCAGGGCGAATCAGCCGAACCTGAAGAAAACCCGGCCCTGGCCGAAATGACCAGTGAGGTGATAAACTTAAGCGGGCTGGGAGAACTGAGCCGGGAGAATCTCAAACAGGCCCTTGCGGACAAAAACACCAGCGTATCCTTTGATGCGGAAGAAGACAAATTCGTCTTTTCAGCCGTTTCAGTTCCCGAGGAAACCAGATTGATGTTTGAACTTCTTTATTCGCACATAAAAGACCCGGCTTTCCGTGTTTCAGCACGAAAACAGGCAATAAACAAATTCCGGCAGCGATATAAATCTCTTTCCCATACTGTGCAGGGAGCCATGGAACTCGAAGGCATGCGCTTTCTTGCGGGCGGCGACCCCCGTTTCGGTCTTCCCCCCCTTGAAGCCATAGAAAACACAGGGCTTGAAGATGTGAGAAACTGGATAAAACCCGTGCTTGAAAATGCGCCCCTTGAAATAGCGGTAGTAGGCGACATAAACCAAGAGCAGGTCATCAGGGAGGCGGCCAGGTTCTTCGGCGGTCTTGCGCCCAGGAAGAAAAAGATTCACACCCCGGGAAGCAATCCTCCGAAATTCCCGGAAGGACAGGAGATTGAAATCTCAGTACCCACCCGGATTTCCAAGGCACTGCTGGTAGCCGCCTATCCGAGCACCGATATCTGGGACATTGGAGAGACGCGCCGGCTGTCGGTTTTATCCAGAATCTTTTCGGACAGGATGCGCATCAAAATAAGGGAGGAAATGGGGGCTGCCTATTCCAGGGCGGCTTTTAACAAACCGAGCCGGGCATACCATGACTACGGAATATTTGCCGGCTATGTGATAACGGATCCCGAAAAGATACCGGCCGTGGAAGAGGCCGCAAAAGAAATAGCAGCGGACCTGCATAAAAACGGGGCTGATGAAGACGAGCTGACAAGAGCTCTGAAGCCGACGCTGACCGGCATACGCGAGCAGCTTGAAACAAACCAATACTGGCTTGACACCGTGCTCAAAGGCGCGTCCCGCCATCCTGAGCAATTGGAATGGAGCAGAAGCATAAAAGAGGATTACAAAAAAATAACCGTCAGTGACGTAAACCGGATGGCAGAAAAATATCTGATAAACCAAGCGTCCGCCACAATAAGGATACGGTCTGAGATTCCCCCACATGCAGAGGGAAAAGTAAACCGGGAAAAATAATGTCAGCAGAAATCATTGAATTTGAAACATATGCGGATTCAGTGCCTGAAATCCTTGAGAAAATATCAGCCGGGCGGATAATAGCAGAACAGGAAAAAATTCTGCTGAAGCCGAACCTGGTCACGGATTCACCTTACCCTGTAACCACCTCGCCCTTGTGCTGCGGCGCGGTCATAGACTATGTCCGCTCCTGTAACCCCGGTGCCGGCATAATCATAGCCGAGGGCACAGGTGATCCAAAATTAAGAGACATGAAAATATTTGATGCCCTTGGATACACGAAACTGGCCCAACAAAAAGGGGTTGGGCTGATAGATCTTAACGAAGAACCCACCGTAAGGCTTGAAAATCCTCAATGTAAAAGATTTCCTGAATTCTACATGCCTGAAATAGCCATGTCCTGCTTCATAATATCACTGCCCGTGCTTAAAGTGCATACGCTTTCGGATTTTACAGGCACTATGAAAAACATGATGGGATTTGCGCCGCCTTCTCATTATTCAGGAGGGGGATGGAACAAGGCGGCTTTTCACCGCGGGCTGCAGGAAGCGATATATGATCTTAACCGTTACAGATGCGCGGACTTAAGCCTGATGGACGCGGCAGTCGGCATGGCAGACTCTCATCTGGGAGGCAGAAAGTGTGACCCGCCGGCTGGCAAACTCGTGGCAGGATATGATCCGGTGGCGGTTGACAGGATTTGCGCAGAACTGCTCGGTCTGGACTGGAAAAAAATCGGGCACCTGGAAAAGGACCTGCAGGAGCCGTTTTGATTTTTTGCAGGTCTTCCCGAATCACCGGCAAAACGAAAAAACCGCAAAAAAGCCATAATCTGCTTATCAGGATGCGGGCCAAGGCGGGGGGCAGTCTTTTCGTTCCCTGCATTCGGGCCTGTGTCGGCTTTTTCAGGCTGCCGTTAAAATTATCCGGATCCCGCATCTAATTCCTCTTGCCCAAGGCCCCCCGGATTTGATATGAAAGGAAAAATTTTTCAGATTGCAGAAATCCGGATTCAAGGAACAGGTATGAAAAATAAAAATGACAACGAATCTGCGGCAAACAGAATATGGCGGTTCTTCTCCTCGGTGCGCCTTTCGGTGGCACTTCTGCTCACCCTTGCCGCAACCTCTATTATAGGCACCCTCATCCCCCAGAATACCAACCCGGCACTGTATGAAAGAAAATTCGGACAGCCTCTTTATACGGTATTCGAGACCCTAAACCTCTTTGACATGTACCGCTCCTGGTGGTTCAGACTGCTGCTCTGTCTGCTGATCGCAAACCTTCTGGTGTGCTCCATCCAGAGACTTAAATCCACCTGGAAAACCATCTTTCCGAAAAAACCGAATTATCAGCCCGGGCGGTTCCGCAAATCCTCGGCCCGCAACCAGTGGCAGGCGGAAAAAGCATCCCCGCAGGATTTAAAACAAGCATTTGAAACTTATATGCGAAAAAGGTTTTCGCGGGTAATGGTTGAAAACCATGACCAGGGGGACGGAATACTTATATTCGGCGAAAAGGGACGCTGGAGCCGGCTGGGCGTTTACGCGGTGCACCTGAGCATACTGCTGCTCATGATCGGCGCCCTTATTGGCTCTATTTTCGGATTCGAGGGACAAGTAAACATTCCGGTGGACGAGACCAGAGAGCATTTTTCCGCAAAAAACGAAAACAAGCCCAGAGAACTCGGCTTTGCCATAAGATGCGATGATTTCGAGGTTTCCAATTATCCTTCCGGCAGGCCAAAGGAATACAGATCGGATATAGCCATCATTGAAAAAAACGAAGTGGTAAAGGAATACAAACTCAGGGTCAACGATCCCCTTACCCATAAAGGAATTTCAATATACCAGTCCACTTACGGCAGAACCCCCGGAGAACGCATAACCATAGTCTTAACTGACAGTGAAACCGGGGAAAGCCATGATAAAAAGATCTCCATTGGAGAGACTGTAGAAATGCCCAACGGAGAAGGCGAACTCTCCATAGAGGATTATTCAAACAGCTTTTCCTTCAGGGGGCATAATATAGGCCCGGCTTTTCTGGCGCGCCTGCTTCCTGACTCAGGCGAGGCATCCCCGGTGCTGCTGCCGGTCGAATATCCCCGCTTTGACAGGATGCGGGGCGGTGACTATGAAATTTCAGTAAAGGATGCAGACTTTAAGTATTATACCGGTTTGCAGATCAAGAAAGACCCCGGGGTCCCGGTGGTATATGCCGGCTTTTTGATCATGATAATCGGCTGTTATATCACATTTTTCATGGCTCACAGGAAAATATGCATAGAACTGCAGCCCAATAAAAGCGGCACGCTGGTCTCAGTGGCCGGGATATCCGCGCGCAGCCGCACGGGAACGAGAAATGCGGTAAACCGGCTTGCCGGAAAACTTAAACAGTTGTCACATATATCAAATTCTGAATAATAAAAGAATAAACTACAAATTTACGGCAGGATAAATCATGCCAAACAGTGCATTTATAATTTCAGTCATTACTTTTTTCTATTTATTGGCCCTTGCGTTTTATCTTGCGGGCTGGATTTTCAAAAAAAATTTAATTTTCAAACTGGGTACTTTTACCCTGATAGCAGCCGGAGCTGGAAACGCGGCCGCTTTTTTTCTCAGATGGGCCGAGACATACTCCATGGGATACGCCTATGTACCGCTTTCAAATCTTTATGAATCCCTGATTTTCTTTTCCCTTTGCGTGGCGGGAATTTACCTGTTTGTGGAATTCAGGTACAAGGTGCGCCCCATAGGAATTTTTGCCTCCCTGTGCGCTCTTCTGTCAGTTGCATATGCATCGATAGGGGCAGAGAGCGAAATCGAGCCATTGATTCCCGCTCTTCAGAGCAACTGGCTGATAGCCCACGTGATAACCTGCTTCATAGGATATGCGGCATTTGCCATAGCCTGCGGAATCAGCATCATTTACCTTTTAAAAACCGCGGGGCCAAAACAGAATAACGGTGACGGCTCTGAATCAAGGATTCCCGATTCAGAGACCCTTGACGATCTGACCCACCAGATGGTGACCTTTGGTTTTCTGTTTCTCTCCATCGGCATCATAACCGGGGCTGTGTGGGCTGAACAGGCCTGGGGAAGGTACTGGGGCTGGGATCCCAAGGAGACCTGGTCGCTTGTTACCTGGCTGATATACGCCACACTGCTCCATGCAAGATTCATGAGAGGCTGGACAGGCAAAAAAATAGCTGTTCTGTCCTGTATCGGTTTTGCGGCCGTGTTGTTCACATATTTCGGGGTCAATCTGCTGCCCGGCCTTCACAGCTATCTATAAAAATGGTTCGGCTTTTTATTGACAATTTTTTTTAAACCCGGTATGGAGATTTTCTTGGAAATAATATTCGGGGCGGGTTTGGATATCGGCTGGGAAACATAATTCTGCGGATCCCAAACAAACGTTGAACCATAAAATGTTTTAACGGAGTACCCATGAGCACACATGACACCTCATCAAAGGCCTCTTCCGGAACAAAGGCCTCAGGCTGGGTAGTATTTGTTTTCTTTTTGATCGGATTTATTATCAGCATAATTTCCGGCTGGCTTGCCTTCCCAAACCTGCTTTACTCCACAAAGGAACAACCCATAGACTTCGATCACCGGGTGCACATGGAACAGTTAGGCGATTGCGAGGCCTGTCACTTCTTCAGGGACGACGGCTCTTTCTCAGGAGCCCCCAGCCTTGAGGAATGCAAAGACTGCCACATGTCTTCAATGTCTGACAGCCCGGATGAGGAAAAATTCATCCAGGAATATGTTGAAAAGGACAAGGAAGTGCCCTGGCACATCTACGCAAAGCAGCCGCAAAATGTGTTTTTCTCCCATGCCGCACATGTAAAGGGCGCTGAGATGCAGTGCGAGACATGCCATGGAGATATGGGTAATTCCACAACCCTTCGCGAATACCAGGAAAACAGGATTACCGGCTACAGCCGGGATATCTGGGGACAGAGCATGTTAAGGATAGGTGAAGCAGAGCACGGCCGGACCCATAAAATGAATGACTGCGCCGAGTGCCACCTCAGGGAGACCGGGAGCAAGGGAGACTGCTTCCAGTGCCATAAATGATTTCTGATATTTACAGACACCATGCAAATCATCATGCGGATATATGAACAAGGGGTAAATTCATGAAAATCGATCGCAGATGTTTCTTGTCATTTGTAATCGGAGGAGCGATAGGTACAACCCTGACGCCGTTGCCTTGGAAACTCACCGACGATATTGCCATCTGGACACAGAACTGGCCCTGGACCCCGGTGCCCGAAGACGGCCCGAGCAGATACGAAAAAACGGTCTGCGCTATGTGCTCAGGCGGATGCGGTCTCAGTGTACGAACCATAAAGAACCGGGCCGTCAAGATTGAAGGTTTGCCCGAGCACCCCGTTAGCAGGGGCAGTATATGCCCTCTGGGGATATCGGCACTCCAGAGTCTATACGGGCCCTCCAGAATCAAGGAACCCATGAAACGCTCCGGTGAAAGGGGCGAAGGCAAATGGAAAAAAATTTCATGGGACGAGGCGATCGATACGGTCTCCTCAAAACTCCGGGAACTAAGAGACCAGGAAAATCCCCATAGTGTAGCATGCATCACTGATACTGACAGGGGGACAGTGGGCTACTTGCTGGACAGGCTTCTTGCGGCCTATGGGTCTCCGAATTTCATCCGCACCCCCTCCCCTTCTGATGCCAACGAACTTGCCCTGTATTTCGCCCAGGGACGCCAGGGAACCATAGGATGGGATTTTGAAAATGCCGACTTTGTCCTAAGCTTCGGCTATCCGCTTATGGACGAGTCAGGGGCAGCGGGCAGAATGTTTTCTGCCATCAAGGGCTCGGACAAAAAAATCAGACTTGTGCAGGTGGAACCAAGGCTTTCAGATACGGCCGTAAATGCTGACAGGTGGGTCCCGGCCAAACCCGGCACCGAAGGAGTTCTTGCACTTGGCCTTGCTTACGTGATTGTAAGCGACAAGCTCTATGATCGTGACTTTGTGGAAAACTTCTCTTTCGGATTCGAAGACTGGACAGATGATGACGGCAACAAAAACAGGGGATTTAAAACCCTGCTCAAAGAATATTCCCCGGATAAGGTCGCAGAAATCACGGGGCTCGACAGAAAAAACATAGAATCCCTTGCTCGTGATTTTGCCGGGGCCAAAAAACCGGTCGCAATAGGGGGCAGGGCCACAGCACCAGGAACAGTTGATGAGGCCCTTGCAATCCATGCGCTAAACGCGCTTGCCGGAAATATAAACAAAAAGGGCGGCATGATAACCGTACCGGAGCCGGATTACCTGGGCTGGTCTGAAATGCAGAGAGACGAGGCAGCATCAAAAGGCAGGCAGCAGCCAAGGATTGACGGGGCCGGAACAGAGAAGTTTCCGAATGCCAGACATCTGCTGCACGAAGTTCCGGAAGCCATAAACAGCGCCAAAGGCGATTCTCCGGTCCAGGCCCTGCTGGTTGCCGGGGGGAACCCTCTCTACACAATGCCAGACACAGAGACCACAAAAAAGGCTTTTGACAAGATTCCTTTCATAGTGAGTTTTTCACCATACATGGATGAAACAGCAGATTATGCGGACCTGCTTCTGCCCAATCATCACTTCCTGGAGCGCACAGAAGACGTGCCCGTACCGGAAGGCATTGCAAAACAGATAACAGGACTTACCAGACCTGTTGTAAAACCCCAATACAACACTCTTCATACCGGTAATGCTATAATAAAGATTGCAAAAAAACTTGAAGGATTCATAAAGGATGCTTTTCCTTGGAAAGATTATGAGGACTTTTTGGAAAAGACTTTTTCAGACCGGCTCAAAACCATGGAAAAAGAAGCCTTCTGGGTGGACAAGGATTTCACCCCGCCCAAATGGGAAGACTCCTTTAACACCCCTTCGGGTAAATACGAATTTTACCCGAAGGCCCGGCAAATGCCTCCGGACGGCGGCGAGGCGCTGCCGGAATGCCGTCGGCTTGATATGCCCGGTGACCCGGATAAACTGCCTCTTTTACTCGTTTCTTATACTTCCATGCGGATAGCAGACCAATCGGTTGCAAATCCGCCGTTTATGACAAAAACCGTTGACGATACGACAATCAAGACCGGGGAAGTGTTCGTGGAAATAAACCCGAAAACGGCAAAAGAGCATGGTTTCTCAGAAGGCGATGCAGCGGTTTTAAAAACGCCTGCAGCAGAAGCCAGGGTGCGCGTGCACCTCTACGAGGGCATAATGCCGGGTCTTGTAGCCCTGCCTGCCGGATTAGGCCATTCTGCGTTCAGCGACTACATCTCAGGTAAGGGCGTAAACACTCATAAGCTTATACCTGGCGTTTCCGATCCGGCCTCAGGCCTGAATACAGGCTGGGGAAGCCGGGCTTCGCTGTCAAGAAGATGAATGAATAAAAGCAGTCATCCCTGACATTTAACCCTACAAAGAGGTTTTAGATGACGGAAAAAGCACAACACACCAGTACAAAACGATACGGGATGGTAATTGATCTCGACAAATGTACCGGATGCGGCGCATGCATGGTTGCCTGCTATGCTGAAAACAACGTGCCGTTTAAAAAAGATGAATCAGACAAGATGCGTAGCCTGAACTGGATTCAGGTTTTCAAGGTGGACAACGGCAAGGCTTTTCCGGACACCGAAGTATGCTATATCCCCAAGCCCTGCATGCAGTGTGACGGAGAACACATGGACGGCCACTCGCCCTGTGTCTCGGTATGCCCTTCCGTGGCCACCGACTATGATTATATAACAGGAATTGTAAGTCAGATCTATCCCAGATGCTTCGGCTGCCGGTACTGCATGGCTGCATGCCCTTATCATGCCCGAAAATTCAACTGGTGGGATCCGGTCTGGCCGGCTGACATGGAAAAATACCTAAACCCGGATGTTTCAGCACGCATGCGCGGAGTCGTTGAAAAATGCTCTTTCTGCTATCATCGTTATCAGAAGGCAAGAAACAAAGCTTATCTGGAGGGAAGAGACGAAGTCCACGAAGACGAGTACCAGCCGGCATGCGTTGAGGCCTGCCCGACAAAGGCAATTACTTTCGGGGATCTTCATAACCCGGAACACGAGGTATACAAACTGAGCGGAAACAAAAACGCCTTCCGTCTTCTGGAAAGATTAAATACAAATCCAAAGGTTTATTATACGACCGAGAAGGATTGGGTCAGACGCGTCACAGATAACTACCTGGAGGACGAATCTCCGGAAGACGTAAGAAAAGCCCGGAAAGCGTCACATTAAATTTATTAATAAAACACCAAGGAGTTAACTGATCATGACTACACCGGCAATTCCCGAGGGTGTAAAAAGATGCTCCACCGGAAAATTCGCACTTGGCCTTGCGGTGGCCGGCGCCGTGCTGCTGTGGGGCGTCTATGCCATGTTTCTGGTATGGTACAAGGGCTTGAATCAGACCGGTATGAATGACGCCTATGGATTCGCCCTTTGGATATGGGCCGATCTCGCGGTCATAGCACTTGGAGGCGGCGCCTTTTTTTCAGGCTTTTTAACCTACATAATAGGCAGAAAGGAGCTTAAAAGCATTATCAACTATGCCGTAATCATAGGCTTTATATGCTACAGCTCAGCCCTTCTTATCCTGGCAATCGATATAGGCCAGCCCCTTCGCGGATGGTTCATCTTCTGGCATGCGAACGTTCACTCCATGTTAACCGAGGTAGCGTTCTGCCTGTCAGCATATTTCGCGGTACTGACCATTGAGTTCATCCCGGTTGTGCTTGAAAACCCCAAGTTAAACCGCATCCCGTTTCTCCATCACCTAAGCCATAACATGCACGAGGTAATGGCGGTGTTTGCTGCAACAGGAGTTTTTCTGTCATTTTTCCATCAGGGATCGCTTGGCGGGGTTTCCGGAGTTCTCTACGGCCGGCCCTTCGGTTTCAGGGAAGGCCTGCTGATATGGCCGTGGACCTTTTTCCTGTTCACCTGGTCTGCGGCAGCCGTGGGACCGTCCTTTACAGTCCTTGTGACCTGGCTTACGGAAAAAATAACCAGAAAGAAACTTGTAAAACAGGAAATATTCAGGCTGCTCGGAAAAATATCCGGCTGGATGCTTCTGACCTACATGATAGCCAAAATCGCTGATACCGTGTACTGGGCAACCGTTACAGCCCCGGCAAGGGGTTTTAACTTTATGGATTTTTATTCCAACAACCCGGTATACGGCATATGGATACTGATAGCAGAGATTGTTATATGCGGCCTGGTGCCTGCATTTATCCTGATTTCGAAAAAGGGGCGGGAAAACAACTTTCTGCTTGCGGGCGCCATGATCCTTGCTGTAATCGGGATCTGCATCAACCGGTGGGTAATGATTCTCCAGATGCTGGCTGTACCGCTGCTGCCTTTTCAGGAGTGGTTCATGTACATGCCGACATGGCAGGAAATTGCCACAACCATACTGCCCGTGGCATACGGTGCTATCCTGATCATGCTTGCACACCGCTACCTGCCGATATTCCCGCAGGAAAAGGAACTTAACCCAGGCAATTAATGCCGTGTAAAGGAGGAATGCGAATATGTTTCCGTTTGCATTTGAATGGGCATGGGACATCGCCCACCTGGTTTTCATGGGAGCCCTGTGGTTCGCCCTCAGCATAATAGGGGCCGGACTTACTTACTGTATTATCAAAACCATATATGATATAGCCACAAAGGAAGTCCAGGACAGCGGACATCACTAGTTCCCGATAAAATGCAGTTCCTAAAAATTTTAAACTGCATGAAGCAAACCTAAAAAGCGCCACACTCCCGCATGTAAAAATGAGTGTGGCGTTTTTTACTCAGTATCCAGAGGGTCATAAAGCTTGGATGCCATTCTGATAAAAGGCGGGAAATCTTTAAACGGAAAGGTCCGCATAAGCGGCGCCAAAAACGCCGCTCTGCCCATGCTTGCAGCCTCGCTCCTTACAGCCGGAAAATTTCGCTTTGAAAATGTCCCTGAATTAAAAGACATTGAAAGCATTCTCCAGCTCTTATCCTCCATGGGCGCCGAAGTTGAACGCAACGGCCACACCGTGCGGGTTGATACCAGCGAATTAAACAGTTTTGAAGCGCCATACGAGCTTGTCCGAAAAATGCGCGCCTCGGTCCTGGTGCTGGGGCCTCTGCTTGCCAGGCTGAAAAGGGCCCGGGTCTCGCTTCCGGGCGGATGTGCTATAGGGGCCAGACCCATTAACATGCATCTGGACGGTTTTGCCCGGCTGGGCGCCAAAATCACCCTGGAGCACGGATATGTGGAAACAGAAGCTTCACAATTGACCGGGAATGAAATATTCTTTGACGCACCCACCGTCACCGGCACTGAAAACCTCATGATGGCGGCCGTACTGGCCAGAGGAACCACGGTGATAAGAAACGCCGCAAAAGAGCCTGAAGTAACCGCCCTTGCCGAAATGCTAAACAAAATGGGCGCTGAGATAACCGGCGCAGGCTCTCCGGTGATAACAATAAAAGGCGTCGACACTCTTAAGCCCGTTTCAGTTTCAATTATACCCGACCGTATAGAAACCGGCACCTACATGGTGGCAGCAGCCCTTACAAAAGGATGCATCAGTATTACAGGTGCCCAACCGGATCATCTCAAGGCCGTAGTATCAAAGCTCAGACAGACCGGCACCCAGGTTGAGGCGGGAGAGAATGAAATAACGGTAACAGGGAGGCGGCCCATTCGCAGCGTGGATATAAAAACTCTTCCCTATCCCGGATTCCCCACTGACATGCAGGCCCAGTTCATGGTTTTGATGAGCCTGGCCAACGGCTTGAGCCTTATCTCAGAAACAATATTTGAAAACCGTTTCATCCATGTGCAGGAACTGCACCGCATGGGAGCAAATATTCAAATATCGGGCGGCAATGCGATGATAAGGGGAGTAAAAAAACTCTCTGGTGCGCCTGTAATGGCATCCGATCTCCGGGCAAGCGCCTCCCTTGTTCTTGCCGGCCTTGCAGCGGAAGGCACCACCAGGATCAGCCGGGTCTATCACCTTGACCGAGGATATGAATCCCTTGATGAGAAACTTGCAAACCTTGGCGCAAACATCCGCAGAGTTCCGGAAAACGACATCTCAACCTGATAAAATCGGTTATGAACACAGACGACAGGGACTGCAGACAAAAATCCACCTGCGCACTGCCTCCGGGAGCCTTTTATCGACTACCGGTGCTTGTCCTTGTTTTTGCCTACACCGCCGGGATAATTCCCGGCAGATTCTTGCTGTTTTCAACGCCTGTCCGGGTGATAATCTGGACGGCTCTTGCTGCTTCAGTAATCCGGGTCATTTATCTGCTTTTAAAAAACAGGCCCGCCTGCATATCACCCATGGTACTTTTTTTCACCCTGGGCTTGGTTGCGGTCACTCCCTGGAAGCCGGACTTTTTTCCGTCTGGGAAGGCTGCCCTGTTTTTGGACTCCGACAGGATCCAAATCCGTGGAACACTGGCAGAACCTGCTCAAAAAGATCCCCGCAGGACCTTATGCATACTTGAAGACCTCGAAATATCGGATGCTTCTAACGATAATCCTGTTTCTGCCGCCGGAAAGCTCAAACTCTCCATCTACGACTCTACCCCGGACCTTTTGCCAGGAGACAGGATCTTTCTGCAAGCCGGTATCCGAAGTTTTAAAAATTTCAACAATCCGGGCGGATTCGATTACAGGCAATACATGGCGGATCAAAACATCTGGGGAAACGTTTATGCACGCAGCAGCGATATTGAGAAACTACCGCAAAATACCCCAAAAGCCTCAATGCTGCAGCACTCAATACACCGGTTTAGAGAGCATCTCGATGCCGCAATCAGCAAATCAGCCAACCAGGAGACTGCCGCCGTTCTTTCGGCCCTCATTGTCGGTAAACGCCATGGGATAGACCACGATCTGCGCGAGTCTTTCAACCGGGCCGGTGCAAGCCACCTGCTTGCGATATCCGGTCTCCACGTCGGGATAGTTGCCACCTGCGCTTTTCTGATTTTCAAATTGATTTTTTCCTGCTCCCGGACTCTTTTGCTAAACGGATTGGCTGTCAGGGCAGCAGCCCTGCTTTCCCTGCTGCCGGTGGCCGCCTATGTGATGATATCAGGCTTTTCCCCCTCAACCCAGCGCGCCGGAATAATGGTGGCGATTTTTCTTTTAGCATTTATCCTTGAAAAACCGTATCATCCTGCAAACACCCTTGCAGTAGCGGCCCTGCTCATACTTGGGCTATATCCGCCCGGGCTTTTCTCCATATCCTTTCAGCTTTCCTTTACCGCAGTAGCGGCAATTTTTTTCGGGTTATACCTGTTTTCCGGCACGTTTATTTTTTCCCCGGATTACCAGAGCCGGGAAACTGTGCAGCGTTTTATGAAAAGGCTGCTCGGTTTTGCCATGATTTCGGTTTTTGCCATCGCGGGAACCATGCCTCTTGTAATGCACTATTTCAATCAGGCTGCAATTACAGGAATGGTTTCAAACCTCATTTTGATTCCCTGGATAGGTTTTGCGGTGGTACCCGCAGGACTAATATCAGCCCTGGCTTTTGCGTTATCCGAACCCGCCGGCATCTGGTGTCTGACTGCCGCCGGCCGTATGCTTGATCCTGCTCTGCATTTAATACATGCACTGGCCGATTTACGCTTCGGAGCCTTTAAAACAGTTACGCCCGGAATATTGGAATTAATCTGCGTCTATCTGCTGTTTATATTAATCGGTCTGGCCGCAACCCCCCGCTTAAAACAACACCGCAAAACCATTATTGTCACGCTCTGCCTGGTTGCTTCTGTCGCTGCCGCGGATGCGGGCTACTGGGTGCACAGGCGTTTTTTAAACCAAGATCTCCGGATAACCGTACTGGACGTTGGCCACGGATTTTCATCCCTGGTGGAATTCCCGAAGGGCAGAACCATGCTCATCGACGGGGGAGGGTTTTCCGATAATGCGGTTTTTGACGTGGGCCGGCTCATTGTAGCCCCGTACCTGTGGAAAAACAAAATCGGCAAAATCGACACCGTGATCCTGTCCCACCCGGATGCGGATCATTTAAACGGCCTGCTCTATATACTTGAAAACTTCCGCATCGGAAAAGTTGTAACCGGACCATCTGATGCGGAAACCATTGCCTGGCAGCGGTTTGTTGAAATTATCGAGGAAAAGGATATCCTGCATCCGGAGTTTGAAGACATTGAAAGCAGCAGAATAAACGGAGCAGAATTCGACATCCTTTACCCGGATACAAATACTGAAAATCCAAACACCCATTGCTCGGTAGCCACCAATAACTGCAGCCTTGTTGTAAAGGTTCATTATAACGGAAAATCGGTTCTGTTTCCCGGTGATATTGAAAAAAGCGCCGAATCCGTAATTGTATCGAAAGCCGCATCCCGGGCTGCATCGGACATATTAATTGCGCCCCATCACGGAAGCAAAACTTCTTCAAGCAGCAAATTTCTGGAGACAGTGGACCCGGCAACCGTAATCATCTCTGCAAGGAAGAGCGGCTTCAGGGCTCCCTCAAAAGAAGTGCTCAACAGATATGACAAGATGGGCTGCAGAATTTTGCGCACTGATAAAAAGGGAGCAGTCACGATCCGGATAAAACAGGAAGGGGAAATGATTATTGAGCCCGTAATTAGCAGAAAACAGGGGACATGATAAAAGAAAATCCGAAATCAGAATATAGAAATCCGAAACAACATCAGATAATTAATCATCAAATGCTCAAAACAGAGGGATACGTTTCGGTCATTTGATCATTTAATTTTCGAACTTGTTTCGGATTTCGTTCCTGAAATTTGTCTATAAATTACTTTTTGGCCAAGGCTTCTTCTGCAGGCTTCTCCCCTGTGAGTTCAACCACCGACAACGGTGCCGAATCCCCGGGGCGGGGCCCGATCTTTACCACGCGTGTATATCCGCCTTCCACATCAGCAAAACGCTTGGGGGCTTCTGCAAAAATTTTATGCACCACAGCTTTTTCCTTTACAATGGAAAGCGCCTGGCGCCTGGCATGAAGGTCGCCCCGCTTGGCAAGCGTAATCACATGATCCGCCCAGCGGCGCAATTCCTTGGCCTTGGCGTCAGTAGTCCTGATACGGTCGTATTTTAAAAGCGAGGTGACCATGTTTCTAAACATAGCCCGGCGATGGCTGCCGGTGCGGTTTAATTTGACTCCGCCTTTTCTGTGTCGCATGACCTGTTATTCCTCTTCTTTCTGCTCCTGGTTCTCCTCTTCGGGCGGAATAAAGCCTTCGAGCTTCATCCCGAGCGAAAGCCCCATCTCGCCGAGAAGCTCCTTGATTTCGTTTAAGGACTTTCTGCCGAAATTCTTGGTCTTGAGCATTTCATTTTCAGTCTTCTGAACAAGCTGGTAAATTTTGCGGATATTGGCGTTTCGCAGGCAATTTGCGCTGCGCACTGAAAGCTCAAGCTCATCGACATCGAGATACAGATTCGGGTTGAACCTGGGGGAAGCTTCCTCTTCAGTCTCTTCAGGCGGGGCAGGTTCCTCATCCTCGTCAAAGTTTATGAAGGAATTCATCTGTTCCTTTAAAATCTTTGCAGCATACGCTATTGCGTCCACCGGCTTAACAGAGCCGTCAGTCCATATTTCCATGGTCAGCTTATCATAGTCGGTTCGCTGGCCAACCCTGGCGTTGCCCACAACGTAGTTGACCCTCTGGATTGGCGAAAAAATCGCGTCAATCGGAAGTGTGCCTATCGGAGCTTCGGGATCCCGGTGATTTTCCGCCAATGAATAACTTTTGCCCGCCCTTACCATCAGGGTCATTTGCAGGCTGGCTTCATGGTTCAGGGTCGCTATATGCTGACCGGGATTGAGCACTTCCACGCGGCCGTCCCCGCTCACAATGTCGCCCGCGGTCACGGTCTTCTCACCTTGAACTTCCAGGCTCAATGTCTTTGGTTCCGCATCGTCTGTTTTAACCCTGACCTTTTTCAGATTCAGAATGATTTCGGAAACATCTTCCTGGATCCCCGGTATTGTGCTGTATTCATGCATCACCCCCTCTATCTTTACAGAAGTGATGGCAGCACCGTAGAGCGAGGACAGTATAATCCTTCTCAGGGCATTGCCGATCGTAATGCCAAAACCCCGTTCCAGCGGCTCCCAGACAAACTTGCCGTAGGTTGCCGTCTGGCTGTCTACCTGAACCCTGCCGGGTCTGATCATCTCCCGCCAGTTCATATATGTCAGTTCATTCAAGGGCATTTTAACTCTCCAAAGTATTTGATATCGGTCCGCCTTGCTCTCAGAGTATTGAAAAATTATTTCGAGTAGAGCTCAACGATCTGATGCTCCTGGATCGGCATGGTGATATCATCGCGTACAGGCAGGGTCTTAACGCTGCCTTTCATGCCCTCCTTATCAAGCTCAAGCCACTGCGGCATGCTGCGGCGAATGACCGCCTCCATTGCCTCTGTGATTACTTCAACGTTTTTGCTTTTTTCACTCACTTCAATCACATCGCCGGCTCCGACCTGATAGGAAGGAATATTTACTTTTCCGCCGTTTATGGAAAAATGATTGTGCTTAACCAATTGCCTCGCCTGGCTGCGGGAATTGGCAAATCCCAGGCGGTAGACCACATTGTCTAAGCGGCGTTCAAGCATCACCAACAAGCTGGTGCCTGTAACGCCCTTGCCCTTTTCGGCCCGCTCAAAAAACAGCCTGAACTGCTTTTCAGAAAGCCCGTACATTCTTTTGACTTTCTGCTTTTCCCGCAGCTGGAGGCCGTAATCCGATAGCTTTCCGCCTCTCCGCTGGCCGTGCTGCCCCGGCGGATAACTGCGCCGGTCATATGCACACTTGTCCGAATAACAGCGGTCACCCTTAAAATAGAGTTTCATATTTTCCCGGCGGCATATCCGGCATACAGATTCACGATATCGTGACAATGCTTCCTCCCTTGATATGATATATTTTTTAGACTCTGCGTCGCTTCGGCGGCTTGCATCCATTATGCGGAACCGGAGTCACGTCCCGAATCATGGAGACGTTAAGGCCGGTGGCCTGCAAAGCCTTTATGGCCGATTCCCGACCGGGGCCCGGGCCCTTTACATGGACCTCGACGCTTTTTAACCCGTGCTCCATTGCCTTTTTGGCAGCATCTTCTGATGCCTGCTGTGCGGCAAAAGGCGTACTCTTGCGCGAGCCCTTAAACCCGTTAATCCCTGCGCTCGACCAGGCAATAACATTGCCCCCTGAATCGGTAATTGTCACTATGGTATTGTTAAAGGTGGACTGAATATGCACAGCTCCGTTTGCAATATTCTTTCTTACCTTTTTTTTCGTACGTACTGCTTTACGTTTCGCCATCTCTCATCCCGCCTTTAAATAAATTTCAGTTACTTCTTCTTTGCTCCGCCTTTTTTCTTAACCGCAGCCCGGCGCGGACCCTTCCGCGTTCTGGCATTGGTTGATGTGCGCTGGCCGTGAGCCGGCAAAGATCTTCGGTGGCGCAGCCCCCTGTAGCAGCCCATGTCCATCAGCCTTTTTATATTCATCGAGGTCTCGGTGCGCAGTTCTCCTTCCACCCTGTATTCACTGTCGATTGCGCGGCGGATCTGGTTGATATCTCCTTCTGTCAAATCATCGGTCCTGATACTCTCATCAATGCCCAGCTTTGACAAAATTTCGCGGGAAGTGGAATAGCCGATGCCGTAAATATAGGTCAGGCCTATAACGATCCGCTTGCTTTTCGGTAAATCGACTCCTGCAATGCGTGCCAATGTGCTTGCCTCCTTGTCTTATCCCTGGCGCTGTTTGTGCCGCCTGTTAACGCAGATCACCCGCACGGTGCCCTTGCGCTTTATGATCCTGCAGTTGCGGCATATTTTCTTTACTGATGCTCTGACTTTCATGACATCTCCTCGTATTATATCCGTAAGCGGTTCCTTTGAGGCATACGCCGTTATGATTTGCTGCGATATGTAATCCTGCCCCGTGTAAGATCGTAAGGGGAAAGTTCCACGGTTACATTATCCCCGGGCAGAATTTTTATAAAATGCATACGCATCTTTCCCGAAAGATGGGCAAGGATCTGATGTTTGTTTTCAAGCTCAACCTTAAACATTGCATTGGGCAGGGTTTCAACCACCTTGCCCTGAACCTTTATCGGTTCCTCCTTTGCCATTAACATCCCCCGTCTGCGATTTTAATTTTTGCTTCTATGCTATCTTCGCCTTGTCTTTGCACCTGCAGGACTCATAAATCCTTCATAATTTCTTGTGATCAAATGAGATTCAATCTGACGCACCGTGTCTAGAGAGACTCCGACCACAATAAGCAGGGCGGTACCGCCGAAATAAAACGGCACGTTGAAGTAGGTCATCAAAATAGAGGGCAGAACGCAGACTGCTGAAACATAGGCCGCTCCGCCCAGTGTGATACGGCTAAGCACCCTGTCTATATATTCCGCCGTACGTCTGCCGGGCCGTATTCCGGGGATATAGCCCCCGTGTTTCTTCATATTCTCTGCCACATCCTCGGGATTAAAGACAATTGCCGTGTAAAAAAAGCAGAAAAAGACAATAAGTCCCACGAATACCAGCTCGTATAACAGCGAGCCGGGGGCAAGCATCTGCGTTACCGTCTGCATAAACGGCACATCCTCAAAAAACCCGGTGATAGTCGAGGGAAACATTATAAGCGAGGAGGCGAAAATCGGCGGAATTACCCCGGCTGTATTGATCTTTAGGGGAAGATGCGTGCTCTGGCCGCCGTACATTCTCCTTCCGATAACTCTTTTTGCATACTGCACCGGGATACGCCGCTGCCCCAGCTCCATAAAGATGATAAACGCCAGCACTCCAACCATAAGGATACACAGCAGAATCACAAAGAAAATTCCCATTTCGCCGGAGGTCATCATCCGGAACGTGTTACCTATGGCATTGGGTAGCCCGGCCACAATGCCGGCGAATATAATAAGAGATATTCCGTTTCCGATTCCCCGCTCGCTTATCTGCTCGCCGATCCACATGATAAATGCGGTACCCGCGGTCAGCGTGATCATGGTCATTAGTCTGAATGCCCAGCCCGGTTCAATTACTATGGGAGCACCGTCCGGAGACGACATGTTCTCAAGACCGATACTGATACCGAATCCCTGTATAATGCTAAGCAGTATCGTGCCGTAGCGCGTGTACTGAGTGATCTTTTTGCGTCCTTCTTCGCCTTCCTTGGCCAGGCGATCCAGGTATGGTATTACCACCCGGAGAAGCTGAAGGATAATAGAGGCGCTGATATAAGGCATAATACCGAGGGCGAAAACAGAAAGCCTTTCAAGGCCACCACCGGAAAACATGTCAAATATACCGAAAATAGTGTTCTGATGCTGCGCAAAAAAAGCAGCCAGAGCGTCTCCGTCCACCCCCGGAGTGGGAATATGCACGCCGATCCGGTATACTGACAGAAAGGCCAGTGTAATCAAAATCCGGCGCCTTAGCTCCGGAATCTTGAAAATATTTTCCGCGCCCGCTCCTGATACGGCCATGATTATGCCACCTCTACGCTGCCGCCGGCGGCCTCCACCTTCTGCCTGGCACTCCTGCTGACAGCTGCGACCTTTACGTCAACCGCTATTTCCAGCTCCCCCTGTCCAAGCAGTTTAACCGGCTTCTTCCTGCTTTTTACAACACCCTTAGCCTGAAGGGCCTCGCTGTCAACCCGGGTTCCAGCCTCAAACCGATTTAAATCCCGTATGTTTACAATAGAGAAATCCTTTTTGAAAAGATTTCTGAAGCCGCGCTTGGGCAGACGCCGCTGAACCGGCATCTGGCCGCCTTCATATCCCGGGCGCACACCCCCGCCCGAACGGGCGTTCAAACCCTTGGTACCCCTTCCGGCGGTTTTGCCCTGCCCGGAGGCCACTCCCCGGCCCAGGCGCTTTCTGGCTTTTTTGGAGCCCTTCTCAGGAGTCAGTTCATGCAGTCGCATTATTGCTTTTCCTCCACCCGAACCAGATGCGAAACCTTGTCGGCCATTCCGCGGATGGCCGGATTATCATTCTTTTCAACCGTCTTGTGCAATTTTGTCAGGCCCAGCGCTTTTAATGTTCTCCGGTGCCTGGGCAGTCGTCCGTAATAGCTTCTAACAAGCGTAATCTTTATAGTATCGGCCATTTGCCACTGTTCCTTATGTAGAGAGTTCTTCTGCTCTGATGCCGCGCTTTGCGGCAACCCGCTCCCTGCTCTGGAGCCGGGAAAGACCGTCAATGGTAGCCCTTACAACATTGTGGGGGTTATTTGTTCCTATGCACTTGGTCAGAATATTGCGGATGCCTGCGGCTTCAAGCACCGCCCTGACAGCTCCACCCGCTATCACGCCGGTTCCTTTTCCTGCAGGCTTTAAAAATACATCGCCCGCCCCGAACCTGCCGTTTACCTGATACGGAATGGTGCCGTCGGACATCGGTACTTCTATCATGCTTTTTCTGGCCTTTTCAACACCCTTGCGGATCGCCTCGGGTACTTCATGGGCCTTGCCCAGTCCGAATCCCACCTTCCCCTGGCCGTCGCCCACGACCACCACGGCGCTGAAACTGAACCTGCGGCCGCCCTTGACCACCTTGGCCACCCGGCTGATGTGCACGACCTTGTCAATAAACAAGTTCTCGTCTGTTTCCTTCTTAAGCAAGGCATCGCCTCCTTATAACTTTTTAAAAATGCAAGCCATTCTCACGCGCACCATCGGACACCGCTTTTACCCTTCCGTGATAATTGTACCCGTTTCTGTCAAAAACCACGGTGTCAATGCCCTTCTCCGATGCCCGCCGGGCAACAAGTTTTCCTATTTCCCCGGCTGCAGCCGTTTTGTTTTCAAATCTGCCGCGGCTCCGGAATTCCTTTTCCATGCTCGAAGCAGCCGCCAGCGTCTCGCCCCGTACATCATCTATAATCTGAGCATATATATGCCTGGCGCTGCGGAAAACCGTAAGACGCGGACGCTCCTGCGTGCCGCGCACTTTTTTGCGTATACGCTTTTTCCGCTTGATGCGCATGGCTTCTTTTTTCTGTGTTGAACCCATCTTGTCAAACCCCTTTATTTCGCTGTCTTACCTGCCTTACGCTGAATCTGCTCTTCTGCATACTTAACGCCCTTGCCCTTGTAGGGTTCTGGCGGACGCATCCTGCGAATCGTAGATGCGGTAAAACCTACCAGTTCCTTGTCAATACCGGACAGGCGAATACTTGCCCTGTCTACTGCGGCGTCAATTCCCTCGGGAAGCTCAAAGCTTATTGGGTGCGAATATCCCAGGTGCAGTTCAATATTGCGGCCCTTCATCTCCGCCCTGTATCCGATGCCGTTAATTTCAAGCACCCTTTCAAAGCCTGAGCTTACACCTGTGATCATGTTTGCCACCTGGGCCCGGGTAGTCCCCCACAACGCTTTGGTGCTCTTGTCATTTCGATCAACTTTGACCTCCACCCGATCATCGCTTATATCGAGTTTGACCGTCGGATGGATTTTCCGGGTCAGCGTGCCCTTGGGCCCCTCAGCGGTAAGGACCCCCTGATTGTATGTAACTTTTGTCTTTTCCGGTACCGGAATAGGTTTCTTGCCAACGCGAGACATTTTCCGCTCCTTGACTACCAGATATTGCAGAGAACTTCCCCGCCGATATTCTGTTTTCTCGCCTGGGTATCCGACATAAGCCCCTTTGAAGTGGACAGCACGGAAACACCCAGACCATTTAATACCGGTCTTATTTCATCGCTTGCGACATAGACGCGCCTGCTGGGCTTGCTCACCCGTTCCAGTCCGTCTATAACGTGCTTTTCCCCGGCGTCGTATTTCAGAAATATCCGCAGGATTCCCTGCCTGTTGTCTTTTATAAACTTGTAATTTTTAATATAGCCTTCCTGCTTCATCACATCCGCCAGGGCAACTTTTACCTTGGCACCGGGTATGTCTACGCTTTTATGTTTCGCCTGTCCGGCGTTTCGGATGCGGGTGAGCATATCCGCAAGTGTATCACTAAACATGGCCTACTCCGTATATCTCCAAAAAATTGTTGGAAAACAAATGCACTTGCTTCCTTCTTCCCCTTTGGCGGCCGGCTTTTTCTACCAGCTCGACTTTTGTACGCCCGGCAACAGGCCCTCTGAGGCCATATTCCTGAAACAAATACGGCAAATGCCGAATTTGCGCATAAAAGCCCTCGGGCGTCCGCAGATCGGACATCTGTTATATGCCCTTACCTTGAATTTTGGTTTTTTCATCGCCTTTTCGCGAAGTGCCTTTCTCGCCAAACCTGATCCTCCTTATTCGCCCGTATCCCCTTCAGGATTAACAGGCCCCTTCTCCGAAAAAATATTAATTGCGAAACGGCATGCCAAGCAGCCGAAGCAGCTCTTTGCCTTCCGCGTTGCTCTGAGCGGTGGTAACAATTGTAATGTTCATCCCCTTTACTGAATCCACCTTGTCATATTCAACTTCAGGGAAAATAATCTGCTCCTTTACCCCCAGGGTATAATTGCCGAACCCGTCAAAGGCCTTGCCCGATACCCCCCTGAAATCGCGTACACGGGGAAGAGCAACATTTACCAGCCTTTCATAAAAATCATACATCCGCTTTCGCCTCAGAGTAACCATGCATCCGATGGGCATGCCTTCGCGCACCTTGAAAGCGGCTACCGATTTCTTCGCCCGGGTCACAACAGGCGCCTGGCCGGTAATCGCCTTTAATTCCTCCCTGGCCGAATCAAGGATCTTTATGTTCTGGATCGCTTCGCCGAGGCCCATGTTGACAACTATTTTATCAAGCCTTGGAACCTGGTGAATATTTCTGTATGCAAAGGCCTCATTTAGCGGGCCTATGACCTCGTTTTCGTAATATTCTTTAAGTGACATTAATTCCTCCGGCTATAAACCTGCTAGGTGTCCAGTAGTTCACTGCATCTACCGCAGATCCGAACCTTTTTGCCGTCTTCAAGCTTTTTGGCCTTTATCCTGGTGGGCTTTGCACATTTTTCGCAGATTATCATAACATTGGATGCTTGAATAGGAGCCTCTCCTTCTATGATACCGCTCTGCCTGCTGGCTGCTCCGGCCTTCTGGTGCCGCTTGACTATATTGACGTTTTCAACCATCACCCGGCTTCGTTTCCGGTCAACACTTAAAACCTTCCGGATTTTTCCCCGATCCTTCCCCGCAATGACCTTTACCTTGTCATCTTTTTTTATTCGGGACTTTACTTTTTCCATGAGCCGTTTTCCTCCGGGCCTTATTGATTTCCTGTAATTACAGAATTGTTAAAGGACTTCCGGGGCCAGTGATATGATTTTCATAAACCTCTGTGCACGCAGCTCCCGTGCTACAGGTCCGAATATGCGCGTTCCGATCGGCTCCCGGTTCTGGTTTATCAGTACTGCTGAATTTTCATCAAACCTTATGTAAGATCCGTCAATTCGCCGGATTTCCTTTTTGGTTCGAACCACCACAGCCTTTACCACATCGCCCTTTTTGACTTTCGAATTCGGAATGGCCTCTTTTATGGAAACCACTATGATGTCGCCTATACTGGCATATCTGCGCCGGCTGCCGCCGAGCACCTTGATGCAGTAAACCTCTTTGGCTCCCGAATTATCCGCAACAGACAACCTCGTTTCCGCCTGAATCATTTTCTATATCCCCTGTAATCATACCGCTTTTTCAATGATCCGGCTAACCCGCCATCGTTTGCGGCGGCTCATCGGCCTGGATTCGGTTATAAGCACGCGATCACCTATACCGCAGGCATTGCCTTCATCGTGTGCCGCATATTTCGACCGGCGCCTGATGTATTTCTTGTAAACCGGATGCATTACCAGCATTTCGACCTGAACCGTGACGGTTTTGTCCATTTTATTACTCAAAACCGTGCCCTCAAATCTCTGTTTTATTCCTCTTTCCTTGTTATCCATTGCCCCAAACCCGTCACGCTATCTTATTTGTAGCTCCTGTTCCCGTTTAATGGTCCTGACCCTGGCAATATCCTTCTTTACCTGGCGTATACGCCTCGGATTTTCAAGCTGACCGGTCTTGTGCTGAAAACGCAGGTTGAAATACGTCTGTACCAGCTCTTCCAGCCTGCTGTCGAGTTCCTCGGAACTCAATCCGCGATGTTCTCTGGCCTTCATTATATCTGGCTCCTTTCGACAACCTTTGTTTTGATCGGCAGCTTGTGCGATGCCAGACGCAGGGCATCAAAAGCCAGTTCCCTGGAAACTCCTTCCATTTCATAAAGAATCCGCCCCGGTTTTACCACTGCGACCCAGCTCTCCGGGCTGCCCTTTCCTTTACCCATGCGCACTTCGGCCGGCTTTTTGGTAATCGGCTTATCAGGGAAAATCCTTATCCACATCTTGCCGCCGCGCTTGACCCTGCGGGTCATTGCAATACGGGCGGCCTCGATCTGGCGCGATGAAATCCATCCGCATTCCACGGCCTGAAGTCCGTAATCCCCGAAATTCAGCTTAGCGCCGCGATTGGCCTTTCCCTTCATGCGGCCTTTCTGCTGTTTTCTGTATTTAACCTTCTTGGGGGTAAGCATCTTTTAAACTCCTGTAGGTTACTGCCTGTCTGCGGGCATTTGATCATCCTGCAGGATCTCGCCCTTGAAAATATAGACCTTGACACCGATTGTACCGTATGTGGTTTCAGCAACAGCCTGTCCGTAATCAATGTCGGCACGCAGAGTATGCAAGGGAATACGCCCTTCTTTATACCATTCAATTCTTGCCATCTCAGCACCTCCAAGACGCCCGGAGCAGATGATTTTAATTCCCTTGGCTCCAAAGCGCATAGCCGAGGCAACGCACCTCTTCATGGCCCGGCGGAAAGCCACACGCCGCACAAGTTGATTTGCAACATTTTCCGAAACAAGCTGGGCATCTAGTTCGGGTTTGCGCACTTCCTGGATATCGACCATGACCTCGGCGGAAACAAGTTTTTCGAGCTCCTTTTTAAGAGCTTCAATCTCGGCGCCTTTTTTGCCTATGATAATACCCGGCCTCGAAGCAAAGATTCTGAGCTTGACCCTTCTTGGGGAACGCTCAATTTCTATTCTGGAAATCCCGGCATGATAAAGCTTTTTCTTTAAAAACTGCCGGATTTTATGATCCTCGTAAACATAGCTGGGGTAATCTTTGTCTGCATACCACCGGGAACTCCAGGTACGATTTATTCCCAGGCGCATGCCGATGGGATTTACTTTCTGACCCAAACCACTTACCTCCTTTTTATGCTTTGCCTTCGCCGAGTATTACGGTTATATGGCTCGTGCGCTTCAGGATCCGGGTCGCCCTTCCCCTTGCCCGGGGGCGGAACCGCTTGAGCATCGGCCCTTCGTTGACGATAATATTCTTGATAACCAGATCATCCACATCGATCCCTAGATTATGGTCTGCGTTAGCCACGGCCGAACGCACTATCTTTTCTACCATGCCGGAGGCCTTCTGGGGCATGAACTTTAGCGCGTGAAGCCCGGATTCTACAGGCCGCCCCTTTACAGCCCCGACAATTTTTCTCACTTTTTGAGGCGATATGCGCATATATCTCCCTGTCGCCTTCACATCCATATCCGCATCCCCGATCTATTTCTTCATTTTGGTTTTCTTGTCCCCGGCATGCCCGTAAAAGGTCCTCGTCGGGGAAAATTCGCCAAGCTTATGTCCGACCATGTTTTCAGTAACAAAAACCGGTATGAATTTCTTCCCGTTGTGCACCGCAAGGGTTAGCCCTACCATTTCGGGAATTACGGTCGATCGCCTGGACCAGGTCTTGATGACCTTTGCACTGCGGGCATCCTGGGAGGAAACCACCTTGTCGTACAGCTTGGGCTCCACATACGGCCCTTTTTTTAACGAACGCGGCATAAATATTGCTCCTGCTTAACCCTGATCTTTTAATGGTGGCAGCAAGTCTTTTCTCACTTCCGCCTCTTTAAAATCAACCGGCTGCTCTGTTTGCTCCGCTTGCGGGTGCGCAGCCCCTTGGTCGGCTTGCCCCACGGGGTGCACGGGTGCCGACCGCCCGAAGACCGGCCTTCACCGCCGCCCATGGGGTGGTCCACCGGGTTCATTACGACCCCCCTGGTGTGAGGACGCTTGCCCAGATAGCGCTTCCTGCCGGCCTTGCCGAGCGAAACATTTGAATGATCCGAATTCCCCAACTGCCCGATGGTGGCCCTGTTTGCTACAAGCACCATTCTGACCTCGCCCGAGGGGAGCTTGATGGTTGCATAACGACCTTCCTTGGCCATGAGCTGCGCAAAACCGCCTGCGCTCTTTACCAGCTGGCCGCCCCTGCCTGTTCTAAGCTCAATGTTGTGCACGAACGTGCCCAGCGGTATCTGACTCAGCGGAAGACAGTTTCCGGGACGGATCTCTGCTTCAGGGCCGGACATTACAGTCTGTCCCACGGCAAGCTTCGCAGGCGCAAGTATATATCTCTTTTCCCCGTCTGCATAATGCAGAAGAGCGATCCGTGCGGCTCGATTGGGATCATATTCAATTGACGCCACCTTTGCGGGCACACCGTCCTTATCGCGCTTGAAATCAATTATCCGGTATTGACGCTTGGTGCCGCCACCCCGGTGGCGCACCGTAATTCTGCCATTAACGTTTCTTCCCCCCGACTTTTTTATCGGCCTAATCAGGCTTTTTTCCGGCTCACTCTTTGTTATCTCCGAAAAAGTCGAGTATGTCTGGAATCGGCGTCCCTGTGATGTGGGTTTTACTTTTTTAGTCGCCATTTCTCACCACCTTGTATTATGCGCCTTCAAAAAATCTGATCCGGCTGCCGGGCATCAGGGTAACTATCGCTTTTTTCCAGTCCTTGCGTTTCCCCACAATACGCCCCCGGCGTTTAACCTTGCCCTTTACCCGCATGGTCCTTACCGACCGGACCCGCACATCAAAAATGTTTTCAACCGCTTTTCGGATCTGGACTCGATTGGCCGTGGGAGCGACTTCAAGGGTTACTTTGTTTAGCTCCTCTTTCTCGATATTGGTCTTTTCCGTATCTACCGGACCGACTATAATGCTGTAGTCATTCATGCCGCAAGCCTCCCCTCGATACCCTTGATCGACGGTTTTAAAAGAACCAGCGTTTTATGGTTCAAAATATCATATACATTTAAGCCCTCAATCCTAAGCACCTTTACGCCGGGAATATTCCTTGAGGAAAGCTCCAGTTTTTCATCCTTATCGTTTATTACAATGAGCGGCTTCTCCAGTTTCAGGCGCTCGATAATCGAGGCAACGGCTTTTGTCTTTACCTGATCAAGTTCGAATTCGTCAAGCACAATTATTTCATTGTCCCGATACTTGGAAGAAAGCGCCATTTTAAGAGCAAGACGCCTGATTTTCTTGGGAACCTTGTATGAATAATCACGTGGCTCCGGGCCAAATACCACACCGCCGCCCCTTAAAAGAGGAGTTTTAATGTCTCCCCGCCGGGCCCTTCCGGTACCCTTCTGACGGAACAGCTTGGAGGTGCTGCCCTTTACTTCCGAGCGCCGCTTTACCTTTGCAGTTCCCTTCCGTCGGTTTGCAAGCTGCATCCTGACCACCTGGTGCAGCACGCTCTTTTTAACGGCGACATTGAAAACCTCTTCGGCAAGCTCGACTTCCGAAACCGTTTCTCCCTGTATATTTTTGACTTCCACGACAGCCATTGTCTCCCTCTTTGCATTGCATCCGGCTTGATGCCGCGTTCCGGCCTTTCCTGCAGCCGGCAGGCAATTCCTGATTACCGCTTTTCCGCCTTGCTTATTTCAATAATTGCATTTTTAGGACCGGGCACAGCCCCCTTTACAAGGATCAGGTTGTTCTCCGGACGAATGTCTACCACCTCAAGATTGCGTATGGTCTGACGTCTGTTTCCATAGCGGCCGGGCATTTTCTTTCCCTTAGCCACTTTTGACGGCCATGCGCTCTGCCCGATGGAGCCGGGTTTCCTGTAATTGCGGCTTCCGTGGGTCTTTTGCCCAAGGCTGAAGCCGTGCCGCTTGGTAACCCCTGCAAAACCACGGCCCTTGCTTTTGCCAGCAATATTTAACCTGTCTCCGACCGAAAACATATCAAGGGTCACCTTCTGGCCGGGTTCGTATTCATCCGGATTATCCGTTGAAAACTCCCTCAGCCTGTAGAATCCGGTGCCTCCGCTTTTTTCAAAATGTCCCTGAAGCGGCCGGGCAAGGCGGTGTTTTTTCTTTTCTGAAAAACCAAGCTGGAGGGCGTCATATCCGTCGTTGGCCCGGGTCTTGACCTGGGTTACAGTACAGGGGCCCGCCTCTATGACCGTCACCGGGCAATACCGACCGTCGCTTGCAAAATAGCTGGTCATCCCGAGTTTTTTACCTAATAATCCATTGCACATTTCCGTCACCCAGTCTTTTCCTACAGTTTTATATCCACATCAACTCCAGGGGACAAATCCAGCTTCATCAGCGCGTCCACGGTCTGTTGTGTGGGATCCTGGATATCTAAAAGCCGCTTGTGCGTCCTGACCTCGAACTGCTCCCTGGATTTCTTGTTCACATGCGGGGAGCGCAGTACGGTGTACTTGTTGATCCGTGTTGGCAGGGGAACCGGTCCCACAACTCTTGCGCCCGTTTTTTTCGCAGTATCAACAATATCCCGCACTGATTGATCAAGAAGCCGGTGATCGTAGGCCCTTAACCTAATTCTAATCTTGGTGTTTGTAATCATGGCAATCCCGCAACTATTCTATTATTTCACTTACCACGCCGGCGCCCACTGTTCGACCGCCTTCACGGA
>JBKHFD010000014.1:0-31454 GCA_046540355.1 Desulfobacterales bacterium | reverse complement strand
CCCGCAAGTTCGTTTACAGACATAATCAACTCACCAAAATCAAAATATCAAACTTTACAGAAAAGCAATTATTCAAGGCGAATCGCCTTTTCAGGGCATACTTCCTGGCAGCAGAAACAGGAAATGCATGTTTCTTCATCAACAACAGGCAGATCCGTTTCCTCGTCCATGGACAGTGCTGAAACCGGACACTGGTCCACGCACGTTTCGCATCCGGTGCACAGGTCCGCATCAGGCCTTGGCATCACCCTTACCCGGCTTTCGATCAACTCCCGGACCGCCGGATTCTCCCTGCTGGCTTCCCCGCCCAGGGGAGGCACTTTGAAATCCGGGACGGGCTTTAGCTCACCATGAATCTTTATTGATTCCGGCTCATAATCGCCCAGGCCCTTTTGCTTTGCATGGCAGAGAAATCCGAGTTTTGCCGGATCAAGCCCCATCATCTGTGAAATCACCGAATCCACTGCAACCGCGTTATCACCCGCTATTATGCACCCTATATCCCTGAGGTCCGGCGAAGCCGGTCCGTTGCCTTCCATCCCGACCACCGCATCCACGATGAACAGATCGGGAACCCGGAGGTTGAAAACATCGACCACCGCCTGATGAAACCTCTCCGGGGAGCCTGCCGCCTTGTGCAGTTTCGCCTTTATGGCCCCGGGCAGAATCCCGTAGCTGTTCTTTATTGCCCCGGTAACCACTGTAAGGCCGTGGGTCTTGAACTTGGGCAGGCTGATAATCACATCCGCCTCGAAAACTTCCCTGGATACGGTTACAGTGTCCATGAAATCCGGGTTAAAAGACACTGTTACAGAATCATCGCCTATGTTTTCGTAATAACCGCGTGCGGCCTCCATGAGACCGGTCTTTTCAAAACACTCCCTGTTGGCCCCGTATCCGAGAAGGCCGGGATTGTCTCCCACCACTATGGATGCGGGATTTTCCGATTCCACTTTTTCCAGCACCGCCGAGAGCAGGGCCGGATTGGTTGTTATGCCTTCTTCGGGCCTTGCTCCCCTTAATACATTCGGCTTTATGAGAACCCTTCTGCCGGTTATGCCGACAGGGAAAAGTGAAAATGCCTCGTCCACCGCGTTTCTTACATCCCGGTATGAAGCCGGAAAAATCATTACTTCAGACATGACAGCTCCTTTCCGAGCCTTGACCCAAGCTCTTTCCTTATATCATTGAAATCCTCCCACCTGATAATATCAATCCCGGTTTTTTCAAGATAACGTGCAAGACTTCCTCTTGCAAAGATCAGGTCGGCGTTTCCGGCCATGTTGTAGTCTGTCATACCGTCTCCTATAACAATCCGCGGATCAGCGTCAAAAAGCCTCATAACCTCCACCTTGGCCACGAGTTCACTGCCGCCCTCGAATTGCGAATGCACTTTAAGATACGGCCCGGTGTCATAAACATCTGCAGCAAAAACCCGGTAAGCCCTTTTGATCAGAGGCCCGAGGCCCGCCTCAACCATGCCGCGCACTCCGCCGGATACTATAACAAACGGTATACCGCGACAATCCAGGTAGTCGAGGAACTCTTCGAATCCGGGACGCAGGGGGATCCGCCCGACAAAGGAAAGCACTTCCCCGTAACTCTTCGAAGGAATGGACTCTATCATTTCGCGCACCCCGGTGCGAAGGGTAACAGAGCCGGAGACAAGCTTGTGCTTCATATCCTCCCATTTGTCGGGTACAAACCGCTCAAATACAGCCTGCAGGCTTTCCCGGGCGGTTATGGTGCCGTCAAAATCGCAGAACACGTAAGGATTTTTCCCGCCACAATCGCTTTCGGCCATCTAAGGCCTCCGTTTGGAATCCGTTGCAATAATAAAATCTTTTCCACTTATCCGGCGCTGCTTTGAAGCTGGAAATCCGCGCCCGAAACTTCAGGTACAAGCTTCCTGATATATTCTTCCAGATAATTGTTTACACTCTGGGCATCCTCCATTTCCAGAACTGCATCCAGGGCTTTTACGGCATCGGACTGCCGTATACTTCTTATGATACCCTTGGCGGCAGGAATGGATGACGGCGTCATGCTCAGGCGATCGGCCCCCATTGCCACATACAGCAGGAGGCAGCCGGGCATGGCCGCTGCTTCGCCGCATATGCTCACTGGTTTTTCCATGTTTCTGCATATTCTGACTATCTGATAAATTGTTGCGATCACCGAGGGATGCAGTGCATTGTAAAGATCTGCCACCTTCTTGTTGTTTCTGTCCACTGCCAGAAGATACTGTATAAGGTCGTTGGTTCCGATGCTTACGAAATCAACGTATTTGAGCAGGCGGTCGAGTATGGCCACAGCCGCCGGAACCTCGATCATGATTCCAGTGGAGATCTCCTTGTCATAAGGGATCGCCCTGTCGTCGAGCACCTGTTTTTCCTCGCCCACAATGGCCACGACTTTTTTTATCTCTTCGACCCCGGATATCATCGGAAAAAGCAGGTGCACAGGCCCGTGGGCCGAAGCGCGCAGAATTGCCCTGATCTGCCTGCGAAATTCCTCCTCAAGCTCAAGGCTTATACGTATTGAGCGCCACCCGAGAAAAGGATTCTCTTCTTTGGGGTATTCCAGATATGAAAGAAACTTGTCTCCCCCCACGTCAAAGGTGCGGATGGTTACTGTTCTGCCTTCGGCTTTCCGGAGCATTCTTGTGTAAAGGGAAACCTGGTCCTCCTCACTGGGAAAGCTTCTGCGAAGCAGAAACGGAAACTCGGTTCGATACAACCCTATATGATCCGCCCCGTATTCCCGCACATTGGCTACATCGGAAAGAAGGCCGATATTGGCCCCCATCCGGATATAAACCCCGTCTATGGTTACTGCTGGCAGGTCCCGGATTTCGGAGAGCTTCTGCATTACCATCCGGTTTTCTTTCTGCCTGCGCTCATATTCCCGGCATATCTCGGAATCAGGGTTGACAAATACAAAGCCGGAGGCCCCGTCAACAATGAGATAGTCTTTTTCCCGCACGTGCTCGAAAAGCCCCTCCACTCCGATAACGATCGGTATCCCAAGGGACTTTGCCAGTATCACTGTATGCGAAGTCTTCCCTCCGCTTGCCGTAACAACCGCCATTAGATTCGGCTGCCTTATGGCAAGCAGATCCACCGGCGAAATATCCGATGCAATAACAACTGTAGGCCTGCTCATGGGTTCGTGAGGATCGCCCGTGACCCCCATAAGATGCCCCAGCACCCTGCGGCCTATATCAAGAACATCAGCCGCACGCTCGCTTAAATATGCATCATCCATGTTCCTGAATGTTTCAACGTATTCAAGTATCACCTGCTTAAGGGCAAACTCCGCGCACCGGCCCGAGCGGATCTGCTCAATAATCCTGTTTTTTAACCCCGTATCCTGGAGAAACATAAGGTGTGCATCCAGAATTGCTGATTCCTGCTCCGAGACCCCCGATCCCTGCCTGGCCAGCACTTGGCGTATCTGTTCGTCCGCATTCTCAAAGGCTGCTTCAAGCCGCTTTACATCTGTTTCAGGAGAATCGGAGAGGGTGCACTGCACATTGTCAAAATCAATGTTTTCAGGCAGATAATGCGCATAGCCTTCGGCCACCTCCTCTGATACCGGATCGCCTCTTAAGTGCACAAACCCGCCGGAGCCGGGCCCGGATTCCGGACGCTGGGCAACGGTCTTAAGGGATGCTGATTTGCGCCGGGAAAGATCTTCCAAGAGCCCCGTATATGCGACAGTTGCAGAGATCTGGCTGGCAATGTTTGAAAAAAAAGGGATGTCCTCCTCCCTGATCCCCTCTTTGTCGACGGTCTGGATCACGAGCACCCCGAGAACCTTCTGATGGTAGATAAGGGGCAGGCCCAGGAATGTAGCGTATTTTTCCTCACCGCTTCCTTCATAAAACTTGAATCTGGGATGCGTATCAGGATGGACCACAAAAACCGGGCGCATTTGTTCAAGGGCCAGACCTGTAAGCCCTTCGCCCACATCCATTTCAATTGCATCCACCGAGGACCGGGCAAGTCCCCGGGTGGCTTTGAGCACCAGGCGATTTTCCGCGGGATTGTATACATAAACGGAACACACCTCTATTGCAAGGTGCCCGGACACCTTTGCCACGATCCGGTCAAGGGTGAAATCCGGATCATCTGATTCGGTGATAGTCTGAAATATATCTTCGAGGATGCTTAACTGATGTGCCTGCATTTCGATATACCCGGTTAATTGGACCTAAACTCAATTTGGGTTGGAATAAAAAATTCAGCGCGACCTTAAAGAAATAATATATGGAAGATTTGCGATTTGTTCAAGAAACATCTTTTCGGGTTTTTGCATCCCCGGGACAAGCCCTCCATTCCGGGCAATTTCCACCTAAACTGTTTAGGTTCTAAGATCTTGTAGGCAGTTCAAGCTCTTCCAGAATTTCATCCCGGCGGGCCTCAAGCTCGTCGAGCTTTTGAATAAATACCGGTTTTACCGAATGCGGCGGAATCCTTTCGTTTAAATCCTTTATCTCCTCCTCGATTCTCTCCAGTTCTTCCCTTAACTCCTGTTTCCTGTCAGTCATTTTTTATATCCCCTGTTTAATAAAATATATTCAGACCTAAATTGAGCAATTTTCTTTCCCAGTATCCGGGTGGAATTTATCACAGCTATTACTGCAGTGCCCACATCGGCAAACACTGCGGCCCACATGGAGGCCATGCCCGCGGCTCCCAGGGCTATGAAAACGCCTTTTACGGAAAGGGCTATGAAAATATTCTGCCATACTATTGCGCGGGTATGCCTTCCCACGGCAACGGCCTCCGCCATTTTGGACAAAGAATCACTCATCAGCACCACGTCAGCGGCTTCGATGGCAACATCGGAGCCCGCCCCTCCCATGGCAATCCCCACGTCGGCCCTTGCAATAACAGGGGCGTCATTTATACCGTCTCCTACAAAGGCCACCTTTCCCTTCCCGCCTTTTTCCCTGTTTTCTCTCTGTATGTCCTCCAGTGCATAAACCTTGTCTTCAGGCAGAAGATCGGCGAAATAACCGTCAAGGTGAAGCCGGGCAGCGATATGATCGGCAGCCTGCTTATTGTCTCCTGTAAGCATTATGATATTGTCCACTCCCATGCTCCGCAGGGAGTCTATCGTTTCCGATGCATCGTCGCGCAGGGAGTCGCCGACCACTATGCAGCCCGCGTATTTTCCGCCCACCGCAACGTGGGCGGTTGTGCCCCTGATATGCTCCCCGTCAAAAACAATGCCCTGGCTGCGCATGTAACGGTCATTTCCAACAATCACCGTCTTTCCGTCCAGTTCGGCCCTCACTCCGCTTCCCGATGTTTCAATATTTTCCGGGACCCGGTCCGCGGAGACTTCTTTTCCCTGCTTTCTGTAGGCATCCACGATCGCCCCGGCTATGGGATGATTTGAATGCTGCTCAGCCATTGCGGCGATTTCAAGCACCTCATCCCGGGAATAACCATTTCTGTTTACCACCTGCCTTACCCGGAACACGCCTTTTGTCAGAGTGCCTGTTTTATCAAAAACCACTGTGTTTAGTTTTGCCAGCGCATCCAGGTAATTGGAACCCTTTACAAGAATGCCCTGTCTTGAGGCCCTGCCGATACCGCCAAAATAGCCCAGTGGGATGCTTATCACAAGAGCGCAGGGACAGGATATAACAAGCAGCACCAGGGCCCGGTAGACCCATTGATCAAGAGGGGCCCCGGAAATAAGAAGAGGGGGAAGAAACGCGATCCCCATTGCCCCAAACACTACGGCAGGGGTATAATACCTGGCAAAAACCGTTATAAAATTTTCCGTGGCGGACTTTCGCGCGGCTGCGTTTTCCACGAGCTCCACCATCCTGGCAATGGATGATTCCGAATACGGTTTTTCCACTTCCACCGTAAGGGTGCCGTCCATATTTATCCCGCCTGCCAGGGCCCTGTCTCCAATACCTGCACTTACAGGTACTGACTCGCCGGTAAGAACCGAAGTGTCCACCATGGATTCGCCTTGTACAACTCTTCCGTCCAGGGGGATTTTCTCACCGGGCCTGACAACAATAACATCTCCGGGAGATACGCTTTCAGGGCTCACCCTTTCAATATTCCCGCCGGTCTTGAGGTTGGCAAAGGGCGGGCGCTTATCAAGCAAAGAGGCGATTGACCTCCTGGAGCGCCAGACCGCTAGGTTCTGGAAAAACTCGCCCACCCTGTAGAAAATCATGACGCCCACGGCTTCCGAGAAAGCGCCTATAGCCATGGCTCCTGCGGTGGCTATTGTCATGAGAACGTTTTCATCGAAAAAGTCCCGTCTTGCAACCGTGCGCAGAGCGGATAAAAGCACCCGCCTGCCTGCGGCAAGGTAGGCCGCCCCGGCAAGGATATAAAAAACCGGCGGCGGAAGCACAAAACCCCTGTAATACTCGGCTGCAAGGATCAGGCAGAATAAAACGCCCGCGGCCCCGATCACTGAAAGCTCATATTTTGTATTAAATCCGGGGCCTCCCGCTTCAATGCCCCCGGATTTCCCCTCGCCCAGGGGCTCGATTTCGGCCCCGGGAACCGCCTCTTTTACACAGCGCCTGATCTTTTCCGCGTCCCCTGAATCCACATGCAAAGTACCGGTGCTAAAATCAACCGCTGCGCCGGAAACACCCGGGCTACGATTTAATGTCTCCTCTATTTTGGCCGCGCACATGGCGCAGTCCAGGTTGCTGACCCTGTATTTCTCCATAAGTATCTTGCCTGCTTATCTTTGTTCCTTCTAAATTGAGCAATTTTCAGGTTTGCCGTTCAGGTTCCTGTAGGTGCTGCCGGCCCAGGTTAAGAACCCTCCGGATGTGGTCGTCGTCCAGGGAATAATAGACAACCTTGCCTTCGCGCCGGTATTTGACGATGCGGGCCTGCTTGAGAAGCTTTAACTGATGGGAAACCGCGGACTGCTTCATGCCAAGAAGGGCGCACAAATCGCAGACACACATCTCTGATTCAGACAGCGCCCAAAGTATGGCAATCCTGGTACGGTCACCGAATATCTTGAAAAAATCCGCCAGGTCATAAAACTCCGATTCTTCTGGCATTGCCGAGCGAACCGATTCCACAACCATGCGGTGAATTATGCGCTCCGTACATAGCTCCGCGGGATTTTCCCGTCCTTTTTTCGAAATATCAGACTTTTCAGCGGTTTCGGCCATGGTATGGTCTCCCTGTTTCTATATTATCATATGAACATATAATAATATGTTTTGCGAACCTGTCAAATATTTTTTCCCAATGCAGCAAGCGACAAGATTGCCCGGCCGCAGCCGGCATCCCGGCACCCGGGACGGTGTTTATTGCCGGGCATCCACACTGCCGGCAAATAGCCGGCAAGTTGACAATCACGGCAAAAACATTTAAATTGTCTTTACAATTAAACAAATTACCCGGAGGAAAATTTGATTCTGGTCATCGGTGAAATCCTCATGGATATCTTTCCGGAATACCGGCGCATCGGCGGCGCGCCGTTTAATTTTTCCTATCACCTGTATAATTTCGGACTGCCGGTAAAATTTATCTCCCGTATAGGAAAAGATGAAACAGGCTCACAGATCCTTGATTTTCTCAGGAAAAACGATTTTGACCCCGGCAGTATCCAGGTTGACCCTGAGCGGCCCACGGGCAGGGTCCTGGTGCATCCGGATTCAAAAGAAGGCCACCGGTTTGAAATAGTTGAAGACGTGGCCTATGACCGCATCGAGCTTCCTGAATCTCCGGAATCGCTTGCAGGGACTGCCCCTGAAATGATCTATTTCGGCACCCTTGTCCAGCGCACCCCTGATGCTTTCCGGCAAATACAGAGCTTCCTTAAAAACAGAAACCCGGAGACGCGCTGCTTCTGCGATATCAATCTGCGGCCCGGCTGCTACAGTAGGAAAACGGTACAAAATTCGCTTTATCAGGCCGATATCCTCAAAATTAACAGCGAGGAAATAGAAACCGTGCGTAAAATGCACGGCAGCAGCCCGGGAGAGGAGGAATTTGTCGCATGGCTGATGAAAAACTACCGAATCGAGCTTGTTTCCCTGACACGCGGCAGGGAGGGAAGCGAACTTTACGACGGAAATTCCCGCCATACAATCGGCGTGCCGGAATCCGGTCCCATAAAGGATACCGTCGGTGCAGGTGATGCGTATGCCGCCGTTCTGGCGCTTGGTTATCTTAAAGGATGGCCGGCTGAAAAAATCCTTTCAAATGCGGCTGATTTTTCGGCGCAAATCTGCACAATACAGGGAGCGGTTGCCCGGGACCGCTCCTTTTATGAAACGTTTATAAACAGGGTAACAGGAGAAACGAATGCCTGAAAGTGAAAGACAGCTCTATATTCAGATGTTCAGCATTCACGGGCTGGTCAGGTTTGAAAACCCGGAACTTGGCAGGGATGCTGATACAGGAGGCCAGGTGTCCTATGTCATAGCACTGGCAAAGCACCTGAGCAGACAACCGCAAGTCCGAAAGGTGGATCTTTTCACCCGTCTTATAGACGACCCCAGGGTCTCTGAGGACTATGCAAAGCAGATAGAGGAATATAATGAAAACTGCAGAATAGTGCGCATACAGTGCGGCGGCAAAAAATACATGAGAAAAGAGCTTCTATGGAGGCATCTTGATGAATACGTGGATAAAACAATAAAGTTCATAAGAAAGGAAGACGATTGTCCGGATCTTTTCCACGGCCACTATCCTGATGCCGGCTATGTCGCCATGAAACTCGCTGAGATCTACGACCTGCCTCTCGTCTTTACCGGCCACTCCATGGGGATTCCAAAAAAGCAGAAGCTGCTCAACGACGGAATGAAAGAGCCCGAAATAATAAAGAAGTACAAAATAGATACGCGCATCAGGGTTGAAGAACAGATCATTGAAAATGCAAACCTTATTATCACCAGCACAAACCAGGAAATAAACGAGCAGTACGGGCTTTACAAAAACTCAAAAGCACCTGAGTACAAGGTGCTCCCCCCGGGAATCGACGTGGAGCGCTTCCACCCTTATTATCATGACCGCCTGCCCGAAACCGAAAAGCCGGAATACGCCAAATATGCCCAGGCCAATATGATGGCACAACTGGAGCGCTTTTTAAGGTATCCGGACAAACCTTTGATACTGGCGCTCTCCAGGCCTGACAAGCGCAAAAACATCTCCGGTCTCATCCAGGCCTACGGAGAAGACAAGGAGCTTCGGGCCATGGCCAATCTTGCCATATTTGCCGGGATCAGAAAGGACATAAACGAGATGGAGGAAAATGAACAAGATGTCCTTACCCGGATGCTGCTGCTTATGGACCGCTACGATCTCTACGGTAAAATGGCCATACCCAAAAAACATGACCCCGAATACGAAGTTCCGGAATTGTACAGGATAGCGGCGGAAAAAAGAGGGGTTTTTGTAAATCCGGCCTTAACAGAACCGTTCGGAATAACTCTGCTTGAGGCTTCAGCAACAGGTCTGCCGATTGTGGCGACAAATGACGGCGGACCGCACGATATAATAAGCACGTGTGAAAACGGCATATTGGTGGACCCCACAGATCCCGGAAAAATAGCGGATGCCATCCGCACACTGATTATTGACGAACAGCTTTGGCAGGACTACTCCAAGAAGGGGATCATGAATGTCCGCAAATACTATACCTGGGACAGCCATGCTGAAACATACATAAAAACCATCACCCCGATAGTGCAAAAAAGCGCGGTTCCCGAACCTCCTGCAGTAGTGACCGGCAAGGCCGTGGGCAAAAGATTTTCCAGGGTTCAGCGTTTTTTAATAACAGATATCGACAACACCCTGATCTGCGAAAAAGACCCTTACATGGAAGAGCTTATAAAATGGATAGAAAACAACAGCGTACAGACCGGATTCGGGGTCGCCACCGGCCGCAGGGCGAACTCAGCGGTAAAAATACTTGACAAATACGGGATTCCCCGGCCCGATGTGGTGATTGCGGATGTGGGATCCGAGATCTACTACGGCGAGGATCTGCGCTATGACCAGGGATGGGAATCCCACATAGCCAGGGGATGGGACAGGAAAAAAATAACAAAGCTGCTCTCAGAGTTTGATTTTCTCGAACTGCAGGAATCCGCGGCCCAAAGAGAATTCAAAATAAGCTATAACATGGAGCCGGGCAAGGACAGGCTTGCAAAGATACATCATAAGCTGGCAAAAAACAAAATCCGTTATACCCTGATTTATTCCCATGAGCGTTATCTCGATATAATCCCGTACAGGGCCTCCAAGGGCAAGGCAATAAGGTATTTGAGCTACAAATGGGAACTGCCTCTCAAACATTTTCTGGTGAGCGGAGATTCGGGAAACGACGAAGAGATGCTTCGCGGCGACCAGCTTGGAGTGGTTGTGGGCAATCACAGTCCTGAGCTTGAAAACTTAAAAGGCCTCAACAAAATCTATTTCGCAAAAAAACCATGCACCGGCGGAATCCTGGAAGGACTCAAAAAATACTCCTTTGCCTGAAATGAAAGGAAAAGCATGAAATCGGCCATTTACACCGCAGCCTTATTGCTGTTTCTGATTCTCTGGGCAGCAATGCCGGCACAAGCCAAAAACAACGGAAATCAGCCGGAGATATTTGTCAGCATACCGCCCCAGAAATATTTTGTGGAAAAAATTGCAGGAGACCGGGTCAATGTCAGGGTTATGGTACCCCCCGGCTCGCATCCGGCCACATACGAGCCCGCCCCGAGCCAGATGAAGGCCGTTTCAAAGTGCGACCTTTATTTTGCCATAGGCGTACCCTTTGAAAAGGAATGGTTAAAAAAATTTAAGTCCGCAAACCCTGAAATGAATATTGTCAGAACCGATGCCTGGATTGAAAAACAGCCCGTGGAGCGCGACGGCGCGACAAACCCGGAACATGACAACGGCTCCCCGGACCCGCATATATGGCTTTCACCTCCCCTGGCAATGGTTCAGGCCAGACACATCCTGACCGCATTGATCAGTTCTGATCCTGAAAACAGGGAATTCTACGAATCCAAATACAAAAAATTCATTGCAGAGGCCGCGGAACTCGATGCAAAGCTGCGGGAGCTTTTGCCGCGGGGTGAAAAAAAACCTGAATTCATGGTATTTCACCCGGCATGGGGATATTTTGCAGATGCCTACGGACTCAAACAAACCGCGGTTGAAACAGAGGGCAAGTCCCCGAAATCCGCCGAAGTCCGGAGGCTGATAGAGCATGCCGGAAAAAAGCGGATAAAGGTCCTTCTTGTCCAGCCTCAGATTTCAAGCAGAACCGCTGACATGATCGCAAGAGAAATAGGCGGAGAAACCATAATTGCTGATCCGCTGGCTGAAAACTGGGCGGAAAACCTGAGGCAGGTCGCAGCCGGCATAAGCAGGGCGGCAAGGTGAGAAAACCATGAACAAAACTGATGAACCGGTAATTTCGGTTGAGAACCTTTTCTTTTCGTATAATCTGACCCCGGTGCTCGAAGATGTAACCTTCAGCGTTGCTGAAAAGGAATTTCTGGCAATCATCGGCCCTAACGGGGGAGGAAAATCCACGCTGGTAAAGCTGATCCTGGGGCTGCTGAAGCCGGATGCAGGTAAAATAAGAGTCTTTGGAAGGCCTCCGCAAAAAGTATCCCACAGGTTCGGTTACGTACCCCAGGACGTGGCAATCAACCGGGCATTTCCCATTAGCGTCATGGATGTTGTTTTAATGGGAAGGCTGCGCCACGGAGGCGGAAACCGCATCACGGCACATGACAGGCAGACGGCGGCCCATGCCCTGGAAATAACGGGAATGGCGGGACACGAAAAAAAAAGAATTGACGATCTGTCAGGGGGTCAGCGGGAGCGGGTATTTATTGCCCGGGCCCTTACAACCGATCCCGACATACTTATACTGGATGAGCCCACAGCCGGCGTGGATACAGGGGGCAGAACCGGGCTCTACTCGATCCTCAGGGATTTAAACCGCACAAAAACTATAATCATAGTAAGCCACGATCTTATGGTGATGTCATCATACGTTACAGCCGTGGTCTGCGTAAACCGGCGGGTCCACTATCACGATGAAGGCGAAATCACCCAGGACATGATAGACATGGGTTATCAATGCCCAGTGGAGCTCATTGCCCATGGCCAGCCTCACAGAATTTTAAAAACACACAAGGAAGAGTCATGATAGAAGCCCTGCAATTTGAATTCATGCAAAACGCTCTTATCGCGGGCCTTTTTGCCAGTCTTATCTGCGGGGTGATCGGCACTTTCGTGGTGGTAAACAGACTTGTCTTTCTGGCCGGCGGCATTGCGCACGCGGCATACGGAGGTATCGGGCTTGCACTGTTTTTGGGCATTCCTTACATAATAGGCACGCTCGGCTTTTCACTGGGAGCGGCCCTTGTAATGACGGCGGTCACCCTGACGGCAACCCATCGCACGGATACTTTCATAGGTGTTCTGTGGGCCGTGGGAATGGCGGTGGGCGTGATCCTCACGGACCTGACCCCCGGCTACAACGTGGATCTTATGAGCTATTTGTTCGGCAGCATACTTGCGGTGCCCCCGGCTGATATCTTGTGGATGACCATCCTTGGTGCAGCGGTGCTGATTCTGAGCCTGTATTATTACCGGGACCTGGTGGCGATTTCCTATGACGTTGAATTTGCACAGCTTCGCGGAGTCCCGGTCCGGGGTCTCTATTTTTTGTTCATGGCCCTGGTTGCGGTATCAATTGTTTTTATCATACGTGTGGTCGGCCTTATCCTGGTGATAGCCCTGCTTTCGATTCCGCCGCATATTGCCGAGAAATACGCCGGCTCTCTCGGGGCGATGATGGTAATTGCCGTGCTGCTGTCGGTGATCTTTAACATTGCGGGGCTGTGGCTGGCCTATATATTCGATCTTACCTCCGGGCCCTGCATTATACTTGCCGCCGCGGCCGGATTTTTCATCTCGATTGCGGCTGATCTCATTATACTGAAAAGCCGCAGGCACTCAGCCGGCAAGGCTGCTGCGGCCAAATAATGTTCGATTTTTTAATCAAAATATATTATATGAAAACAAAGTTGGGCACATATGTGTACATACTTCCGGCAGCGGTTCTACTTTGCCTGGCCCTGATTGCAGGGTCAGGGTGTGCTTTTAAACGGATTGCAGATCCCGGGCCTGAAGCTGATACCGGCCCGCTGGGCGTGATCATCAATATTTACCAGGGACCGCTGGATCATTTGAGTGCAGTGCGCACAGGGAGATGCTCCATGTATCCCTCATGCTCGCATTACGCCCAGGCCGCGGCGGAAAAACACGGCCCCCTGGTCGGCGCCATGCTGGCGTCCGACAGGCTCATCCGGTGCGGCAGGAGCGAACTTGATTACGCTCCCAAAATTCCAGTTAACGGAAAGTGGAGATATTATGATCCGCTGTACGCAAATGATTTCTGGTTTTCCGGCAACAACGATCCCGGATCACCGGGAAGACCAACCAGGTAATATATAAGGAGGACAAATGGGTGCTGACATCCGGCCTTACAAGGCCGCAAATCCTGTCCGGGTTGTCACCGCCACGTCCCTTTTTGACGGACATGACGCCGCAATCAATATAATAAGACGGATTCTGCAGGACACGGGCGCCGAGGTTATACACCTCGGCCACAACCGGTCGGTTGATGAAATAGTAAACGCCGCTATTGAAGAAGACGTCCAGGGCATTGCGATATCAAGCTACCAGGGCGGTCACATGGAATTTTTCAAATACACGGCAGACCGGTTAAAAGAAGAAAATGCCGGCCATATCCGCATATTCGGCGGCGGAGGCGGCGTAATAGTGCCCGGGGAGATAAGGGAGCTTGAGGCATACGGAATAACAAAGATCTATTCGCCCACTGACGGCTCAAAAATGGGGCTGCAGGGAATGATCAACCACATGATGGAAAACATGGATTTCTCGCCCGTATCAACGGCTCCTGCAGAGCCTGAAGAGATATCCCCGGGTGATCCGCTTACAATCGCCCGGCTGATATCTTCCGCCGAACTTGCTGCCGGGGAAAACGGCGATGAGATTGAAAAGATAAGACAGGCAGTCAAATCAAGGATTCCCGGAAAAACAATACCCGTAATCGGGCTTACCGGCACCGGGGGTGCCGGCAAGTCCTCGCTTACAGATGAACTTGTGCTCAGATTTCTGCATGACAACCCGGATATAAGGATAGGGATCCTTTGCTGCGATCCGTCGCGCAGGAAAACAGGCGGCGCTCTTCTGGGCGACCGCATCCGGATGAACGCAATTGATAATCCCGGGGTCTATATGCGAAGCATGGCGGTGCGAAGAACCAGCCTGGAACTTCCCGCCGTGCTCCCTGATGCGACCCGGATCCTCAAGGCCGCGGGCATGGACCTGATTCTCATAGAAACCGCCGGCATAGGACAGGGATCATCGAGCATTTTCGACCTGACCGATCTTTCGGTATATGTAATGACAAGCGATTACGGAGCCGCCTCCCAGCTTGAAAAAATCGACATGCTCGATTACGCCGATCTTATAGCCGTCAACAAGTTCGACAAGCAGGGCAGCGAGGACGCGGTGCGCGACATCCGCAAGCAGGTCCAGAGAAACAAAAGGGCCTTTGATCAAAAGCCGGATCAGATGCCAGTCTTCGGCACTATTGCTTCCAGATTCAATGACGACGGCGTAACCGCCATGTATCATTATCTCCTGGATCTGGTGGCAGAAAAAACCGGCATTAAAATGACCTCCTCGCTGCCCGTCCCTGAAACCAGGACTTCTTCTTCAAAAACCATAATAGTACCCCCCGAGCGAAGCAGGTATCTCTCGGAAATCGCGGATACCCTTCGCGACTATCACCGTCATACAAAAGACCAGACAGAGGCAGTCCGCAATGCATGGCATGTAAAGCAGACAGCCGAACAGCTCTCGGGGCGGGATCTTTCCGGGGACACAGAGTCTCTTATGAAAAGGCTAAAGCAGGAAACAGAGGCGGCCGAAGAAAAAATAACCCCCGGGACCCGAAAGCTTCTTTCGCAATGGGAGCAAATAAAAGAGGACTACAGCGGCGACGAACTGGTCTATCAAGTGCGCGGCAGGGAAATACGCCAGCCGCTTTACGCGGAAAGCCTTTCAGGAAGCAGGATACCGAGAATCGCACTGCCCGGCTTTACTGATCCGGGCGAGATTTATACCTGGATGCGCAAGGAGAACATACCCGGCAGATTTCCTTATACAGGTGGGGTTTTCCCCCTTAAACGCAAGGAGGAAGAGCCCACAAGAATGTTTGCGGGCGAAGGCGAGCCCGAGCGCACCAACAGGCGCTTTAAACTCCTCTCTGAAGCATATCCCGCAAAACGTCTGTCCACGGCATTTGATTCGGTAACCCTCTATGGATTCGATCCCGACGACAGGCCCGATATATACGGCAAGGTTGGCACCTCCGGGGTCAGCGTATGCAGCCTTGATGATGTAAAGGCCCTGTACGCGGGATTCGACCTTGCGGCGGAAAACACCTCCGTGTCCATGACGATCAACGGCCCTGCGCCCATGATGCTTGCAATGTTTTTCAACACCGCAATTGACCAGCGCATGGACAGATTCACCAGGGAAAACGGACGGGCCCCGACAGAAGAGGAAGCAAAGAAAATAGAGGCTGATGTCCTTGAAAACATCCGGGGCACTGTGCAGGCCGATATATTAAAGGAAGACCAGGGGCAGAACACCTGCATATTTTCCATTGATTTCGCACTTAAGATGATGGGCGACATCCAGCAGTATTTCATAGACAACAATGTGAAAAACTTCTACTCTGTCTCTATTTCCGGCTATCACATAGCAGAGGCCGGCGCCAACCCGATCTCCCAGCTTGCCTTTACCCTGGCAAACGGATTTACCTACGTGGAATATTATCTTTCCCGGGGCATGACCATTGACAGCTTTGCCCCGAGCCTTTCCTATTTTTTCTCCTCGGGCATGGACCCGGAATACAGCGTTATCGGCCGGGTGGCAAGGCGCATATGGTCGGTTGCCATGTATTACAAATACGGCGGTGCGGCCCGCTCCCAGATGCTTAAATACCATATCCAGACCTCGGGCAGATCACTTCACAGCCAGGAGATACAGTTCAACGACATCCGCACAACCCTGCAGGCCCTTTATGCAATTTACGACAACTGCAACAGCCTTCACACAAACGCCTATGACGAAGCTGTCACCACCCCGTCAAAAGAATCGGTAAGACGCTCCCTTGCAATCCAGATGATAATAAACCGCGAGCTTGGCACCACCAAAAACGAAAACTTCAACCAGGGAAGCTTCCTTATTGAGACCCTTACAGATCTTGTTGAAGAGGCGGTCCTCTCGGAATTCGACAGGATAACCTCGCGGGGCGGCGTGCAGGGAGCCATGGAGCGCGGCTACCAGAGAAGCAGGATACAGGAAGAGTCCATGTATTACGAGCACCTGAAACACTCCGGCGAACTGCCCGTAATCGGGGTAAACACCTTTGTCAATCCCGATGCAGACCATGACGAGGCAATAGGCGACCTGGAGCTTTCCCGGGCCAGCGAGGAGGAGAAGCAATCCCAGTTAAAGCGCAGAAACGCATTTGTGGAAAGAAACAGAGACAAGGCCCCCGAAGCCATACAAAAGCTTAAGAAAACGGTACTTGATGGAGAAAACACCTTTGCCGAACTCATGCACACGGTCCGCTACTGCACCCTGGGCCAGATAACCCGGGCCCTCTACGAGGTGGGCGGAAAATACAGGCGGAATATGTAAACACAGGAGGAATCATGCCGCAGCCGGTTATTGTAAGCGCAGTAAGAACCCCCCTGGGCGCCTTTAACGGCAGCCTGGGCGCTGCCGGGGCCACGGATCTGGGAGCGCATGTTATAAAATCCGCACTGGACAGAGCACGGGTCTCAGCAGATCTTGTAAACGAGGTCATAATGGGCCAGGTGCTTCCCTGCGGTTACGGGCAGAATCCGGCCCGCCAGGCGGCGGTAAAAGCCGGGCTGCCCTGGGAGGCGGAATGCATGACAATCAACAAGGTGTGCGGCTCCGGGCTTAAGTCCGTGATGCTTGCAGCCCAGGCAATTGCCTGCGGAGATGCTGAAGTGATCGTGGCCGGCGGAATGGAGAACATGAGCATGGCTCCGTATTATCTTGAAAAGGCAAGATTCGGCTACCGCATGGGGGCGGGCACCCTGCAGGATCACATGATCCATGACGGTCTGTGGGATATTGTAAATGACTTTCACATGGGCGTGTCAAACGAGCTGTGCTCTGAAAAATACGGAGTCTCGCGGCAAGACCAGGACAAATATGCTGAAACGTCATACAGCCGCGCGATTGACGCCGTGGAATCCGGCCGTTTTGACGAAGAGATCGCGCCTTTTCCGGTCCCGGACCGCAAGGGAAACACCCTGGAATTTGCAAAAGATGAAAACCCCAAACCCACATCCTTTGAAACCCTTGCGAAAATGAAGCCCGCCTTTGCAAAAGACGGCAGGGGGACTGCAGGAAACGCCTCCATTATAAGCGACGGGGCTTCGGCAACAGTTATAATGTCCGACAAAAAGGCAAAGGAGCTGGGGGTACCTGTTATGGCACGCATCGGTGCGCAGGCTTCTGCGGGCCTTGACATGAAATACGTGCTTGTGGCCCCGATCCTGGCAATTCCCAAATGCCTTGACAAGGCCGGTCTGAGCACCGGTGACGTGGACCTCTGCGAGATCAACGAAGCTTTTTCAGGCTCCACTGTTGCAGTAATACGCGAGCTTGGACTGAGCCCCGAAAACGTAAACGTAAACGGCGGAAGCGTGGCTCTTGGCCACCCAATCGGAGCAAGCGGAGCAAGGGTGCTTACCACCCTTTTATACGAAATGATCCGCCGGGATCTTAAAACAGGCCTTGCCTCTCTTTGCCTGGGCGGCGGGGAAGCCGTGGCAATGACCGTACACAGGTAAAAAATCAGACTTCCAAGGAAATCCTTTTTTTGCGCTTTAGCAAAACCGCACTTCGTTGCCCTGGCGGCGGTGCGGAAAAGTGGGTTTCCGAGCGGAAATTGAGGCTCGAAGAGGCTCCTGGAGCGAGGGAACCCGCTTTTTCGTGCCGCCGATCAGCCAAGGTGCTTACGGATTTCCTTTTTTCAAAAATACCGCCCAAGCGGGATAAACAGCTTTTTACGAGTGCATCAATAACTGCCAAGCACTTTAAGAAAATCGGTCTTTCCCGAAAGCTGCTCCATGACCGGTTCAAATCCGGGATCTTCTATGTCGGCCTCAAGATCCACGTAGAACATGTATTCCCATGGTTTTCCGTGAATCGGCCTTGATTCCAGCTTTACCATGTTGATGCCGTTATCTGCAAAAATCTTGAGAACCTCGAAAAGCGATCCCGGACGGTTTCCGGCGGAAAAAATCAGCGAGGATTTCTGCTTTTTCCCGTTTGCCAGGGGCTGTCTTGCAACAATCACAAACCTGGTATAGTTTCTGGGATTTGTCTCAATGCCATCTTCCATCACTTCCATCCCATAGATTTCCGCGGCTTCCCTGCCCGCAATCGCGGCCTCGGAGCCCTCGCCCCTTTCCTTTATGTGCCTTACCGCCCGGGCCGTATCCGAAACCGGGACAAGTTCCCAGTCGTGCCTGTCTATGTACTGTCTGCACTGCTGAAACGCCTGGGGATGGGAATAAACCCTTTGTATCTCCCCTGTTGCGGCGCCGGGATGCCCTATAAGGTTATGCTCGATCCTGAGCATGATCTCGCCCACTATTCTAAGATCATATTCCAGAAGAAGGTCGTAGTTTTCATGGACGCTTCCGGCAAGGGAATTTTCCAGGGGAATAACCCCGAAATCAACTGCTCCCTCTTTTACCCCTTCAAAAATCTCCTTGAAGCTCTTTGCAGGAATAAAATCGGCATGATCGCCGAAATACCCGGTACAGGCCTTATAACTGTGAGTGCCTATCTCGCCGAGAAAGGCGGCTTTTCCGCCCTCGCCGCCCCCGGGTCTTTCCATGTGCTCCACTGCATGCGCCCTGTCCAGATATCCGAAGTCAATCTGCTTGTCCACGACCGGGGCTATAACGTAGAGATCGCGCATAAGTCGGGAGAACTGCTCCGGGTGAAGGCTCTGGGCTCCGTCCGAGAGGGCGCGGTCAGGGTCGTTGTGAACTTCTATCATAAGACCGTCCGCGCCCGCGGCAATCGCCGCCCTTGCCATGGGGCTGACTTTCTCCCTGATGCCCGTGGCGTGGCTGGGATCGATTATTACGGGAAGATGTGTCAGATTCTTGATCACCGGAATTGCGGAAAGATCCAGGGTGTTTCTTGTGTAGGGTTCAAATGTTCGTATGCCGCGCTCGCAGAGGATCACATCGTCATTGCCCTCGGAAAGTATATATTCCGCCGACATGAGCCACTCCTCGATGGTGGCCGAAAGCCCCCGCTTGAGCAGAACCGGCTTGCCCAGCCGGCCCACGCACTTTAACAGCTCGAAGTTCTGCATGTTGCGGGCGCCCACCTGGACAACGTCCACGTACTTCATCACAAGATCGGCCTGGGCCGGGGTGGTGATCTCGGTTACAACCGGCATGCCGCAGGTTTCCCGGACTTCGGCAAGGATCTTAAGCCCCTCTTCACCAAGACCCTGAAACGCATACGGAGAGGTTCTGGGCTTAAAAGCCCCTCCCCTGAAAAGCACGGCCCCGTATTTTCTGACCTGTCCGGCTATTGCAAGGGCCTGGTCCCGGCTTTCCACGGCGCAGGGCCCGGCTATCACAACTATGCGCTCGCCGCCCACTGATACGTCGCCCACTTTTACCATGGTGTCCCCGGGATGCAGCTGACGGCTTACAAGCTTAAACGCGGTATTTACCGGGACCACCCTTGCAACACCGGGAAGGGATTCGTAGTATTCCGGCGGGTGTCCCGCGTTTCCGGTGGAGCCGATGATATTCTGCCCGGCATCGCTGATTTCCCGGAATATGGAGCCGCCCTCCCGAAGAATGCTTAAAATCCGGTTCTTGTTCTCCTGGGAAATATCGGGTTCCAGTACAATCAACATAGCAAACCTCCTTTTACCTAAATTGCGTTTCAGATTTTTAAAAGCATGATTTTGTAAAGGATTATATCCATAAACAAAAGTTTTTCGCTTCCCGCCGTACCATTCAACCCAAATTGAGCGTTAACGCTCAATTTGGGTTCAAATAAAAACCCCCGGGAGGAAAAATCCCCCCCGGGGGTCGGGTAAAATAAAAAAACCCCGGGAGGACCCTGAAATGTCCACCCGGGGTTTTTTTTAAAGCCTTATGATATTTAGATCACAAGCCGCACCGCCGGATGGACGCTTCTAAAACCGAAAAAGAAGCGCCCGAAGGAAAAAAAGAATGTATGGAGATGCGAATGTGATTTCATTGCCTTTAAAATACCTTTTTGATTTTTTCATCAACCTATACCCCATTTACGGTAATGTCAACCTTTAAAAATCCTTTAAAAATCCTCCGGGTCTGCAGGAAAATAATTTTGGGATTGACAAGGCGATTCTTGTCCGGCAGAATTGTACTACAATATTGTTTGACAAAACTTTCCGGGACCACCCAGATGAGCGGAAAAAGAAAAATCCAGGTTAAGGAAAAAATCTGCAGGGAATTGCGGGAAGAAATCGTTTTCGGCTCCCTTATGCCCAACGAGCATTTAAAGGAAATGCCCCTTGCAAAGCGCTTCGGCTGCACGCGCGGCCCGGTGCGCGAGGCTTTAAACCAGCTCGAACAGCAGGGTTTTGTCAACCTTGTCCCCAACCAGGGCGCCACTGTAAAGGGCCCGTCGGCCCGGGAAGTGGAAGATTTCTACAATCTTATGGCGATCCTCGAGGGAAGGGCCGTTAAATGGGCAACACCCCTGCTTACAGACGAAAAACTCGAACGTCTTAAAACCGTGAACCACTCTCTTAAGTCTATTGCGGAAAAAAAGGATAAATCCGCCGAGGACTGGATACCGTCAAACATAGAATTCCACAGGATATTCAGGGAAAACTGCGGCAATACCAAAATGCAGTGGATAGTGGAGGAAATCCGCACCAGGATTACCCGGTACCGATATATAAGCCTTATGGTAACCGCGTTTGCAGAATACTCGGCCGACCACGACGATATAATCAATCTGGTGGAACAAAGGGATGCTCATAATGCCGGAAAAGCCATGGAGGCCCACATCCACAGGGCCAAAAACGTGCTTGTAAGTTTTCTGTCCAGCACGCCCGGGGCAAGCATGCATAACACAGACCTGAAAAGGGAAATTTGACAAATCAGCTTCTGCCATAAACTTAAAGAAAAGGACCCGGCAATGAAAGAAATAAATTATCCGGATTTACGCCTGGAGGGGCAAAAGGCGCTTGTAACAGGGGCTACACGGGGACTGGGCAAATGGATCGCCCTGGGACTGGCAAATGCCGGGGCAGACGTTGCAGTTGTCTCCCGAACTCTCGGGGACTGCGAAAAAACAGCCGAAGAAGTCCAAAACCACGGAGGCCGGGCACTCGCAGTGGAGGCCGATGTTGGCGACCCCGACTCCATACAAGAAATGGTGCGAAAGACAGTGGATCATTTCGGCCGCATTGACTGCATGGTAAACAATGCCGGCATAAATGTGCGAAATTCAGTTCTGGAATTCACACCCGAGGAATTTAACCGGGTATCAGACATAAATTTCCGGGGCGTCTATTTCGCAAGCCAGGCCGCAGCCCGGGAAATGATCAACCAGGGAGGCGGAAAAATAATAAACATGTCCTCCTCGGCAGGATTTCTTGTCAGGCCCGGGATCCCCAACTCTGTTTATGCCGCAACCAAGGCCGCGGTTATAATGCTTACAAAGGCTTTTGCAGAAGAGCTTGCCCCTTACGGCATCAATGTAAATGCCGTGGCCCCGGGTTATTTTGAAACCCCTCTGGCCAGCGACAGGTTAAACGACCCAAAAGTTCTTGAAAACATCCTCTCGCTTACACCTTTAAAAAAAATCGGAGGCCCGGAAGACATTATAGGGCCGGTCTTGTTTCTCGCATCAGAGGCTTCCGGGTATATGACCGGACAGACCATATTCGTTGACGGCGGCAGAACCGTCTTATAACAGCAGCAGGAAAGCAGGGAAAGCAGATATGGCTGTGGATCTTGCATCATTTATAAGTAAAAAGGCCGATCTTTACAAAAACAGGGTTTTTTTAAAGGATTTCCGTACGGAATCCGAAATCACCTTTAATGAACTCCATGAAATCACCGACAGGCTGGCCATGGATTTTGCCCGGCTGGGCCTTGAAAAAAAAGACCGTATTGCCCTGCTTCATCCCAATCATTCCGATTTTATTCTATGCTGTTTTGCCGCAATCAAGGCCGGATGCGTGGTTGTCCCGGTAAACACCCTGTATTCCCCCCCTGAAATCGCCCATATTATGAATGACTCAGGGGCTTCAATCCTGGTGACAACAGAGGAACTCTATACAAAAGTCCGGGAGGCGGCCAAAGATATTTCCGGCCTTAAAAAAACACTTGTCAAAAAACAGGGCCAAAGCTTAGAAGATCTTGTTTCCGGGCAAGCAGGGAAAAATAAAACAAGGGATCTGCCGGAATGCGGGCCAAAAGATCTCGCCGTGATGTTTTATACCTCCGGGACCACGGGAAAGCCCAAGGGCGTTATGCTAACCCACAGAAACATTACCTTTTCCGGCCCCAATGTCGCCCAGAGCTACGGTCTTCGGGAAGGCGACGTAACCATTGCCGCACTTCCCCTCGTACACGTTTTTGCAAACGCCAGCCCGGTGCTGGGAAGTCTGAGTTCCGGGGGCACGGTGATCGTAATGGAAAAGTTTAAAACAGAATCCGTATTCGAAGCCGTGGAAAAACACGGAGTAACCTGGTACCCGGGGGTCCCGACCATGTTTCACTACCTTTTGGCCGGATACCCGGAAACCGGGGGCGATCTGGGCTCGCTTAGAATGCTTCTGTCAGGAGGGGCATCGCTTTCCGTGGAAGTGCTCGGAGAGCTTGAAGAAAAATTCGGTACAAAGGTACTCGAGGTCTACGGCTTAACAGAGTCAACGGGCCTGGTTGCCGCAAACCCGGTCTACGGTGAACGAAAACCCGGTTCAATAGGCGTGGCGGTATCAGGGGTGGACGTCATGATAGTTGATGAAAACGGCGGGGAGCTTCCCCCGGACGAAATAGGCGAACTTGTCTTCCGGGGCCCCAACGCGTGCACCGGATTCTGGAATATGCCGGAACAGACGGAAGAAAAAATCAAAAACGGCTGGGTGCACACAGGCGACCACGCATACGCGGACCAGGACGGATACTTCTTTATTGTGGGCAGGGACAAGGAACTTATAATTACCGGAGGATATAACATTTATCCCAGGGAAATCGAGGAGGTTTTATACGGGCACCCGGATGTGCATGAAGCAGCGGTAACCGGGGTGTCCCATCCGCAAAAAGGGGAAATTCCAAAGGCGTTTGTGACGCTTTCGCCCGGAGCACAGTGCGGGGAAAAAGAACTCACAGACTATTGCAGACAGAACCTTGCGCCTTACAAGGTGCCCGCCCTGGCCTTTCTGGAAGAGCTGCCCAAGAATTCAACAGGGAAAATCATGAAAAACCAACTGGCAGCACAGGAAACAAACGGAGAATGACAATGGATGTAATGCTGTCTGAACAAGACAAGGATTTCAGGGACTTCTGCAGAAATTTTGCAAAAGACAAGCTTCCTGCCGCAGCGGAAAAATACGGGGAAACAAATGATGTGCCGCGTGACATGGTAAAAGACATGGCAGAGGCCGGACTGTTTAAGCTCTACGTGCCGGAATCTCTCGGTGGAAGCCCATTCAGCTCCCTTCGGGTATGTTTGGCACGAGAGGAGATGGCCGGTATTTACTGCCCGGCAGACGTTACCATGGCCATGCAGGGCCTTGGAAGCTATCCGATTCTTCTGGCGGGCAGCCGTGCACAGAAGGAAAAATACCTGCCCGGGATAGGCGACGGAACGCTTTTGACCACATACGCCTTAACAGAGCCTGAAGCGGGAAGCGATGTCAACGGTATCCAGAGCCGCGCGGAAAAAACATCCAGGGGCTATGTTTTAAACGGTACAAAGCGTTTTATCTCCAACGGGCATTCAGCAGACATGATGGTGGTGTTTGTAAAAACACCCACCCCCGAAAACGAGCGCGCCATTTCCGCCTTTATTGTGGAAAAGGGCATGGAAGGCTTTGAGGTAACAAATCGGCTTAAAATGATGGCCCCGCACGATCTTGTGGAGCTGCAGTTTGACAACTGCCTTGTTCCGGAGGAAAACATGCTGGGAAATCCGGGAGACGGTTACAAAATTGCAACAAGCACCCTGGACGTCTTCCGGATGTCAGTGGGGGCCGCGGCAGCTGGCATCGGCAGAAGAGCCCTTGACGAAGCCACTGATTATGCGCGGAAAAGAAAACAGTTCGGAAGATCCATATCCGGTTTTCAGGCGGTCCAGCTAAAGCTTGCCCAAATGGCAACAGAGCTTGATGCCGCAAAAGCACTTGTCTACAGGGCGGCCATTTTAAAGGACCGCGGCGAAAACATTTCAAAGCAGGCTTCCATGGCAAAACTCTATGCAACCGAGGCGGCATCACGTGCCGCAGACGAGGCCGTGCAGATTCACGGCGGCGCGGGCGTTATGCATGGCTCGGCAGTGGAGCGCCTTTACCGGGAAATAAGGGCCATGCGCATCTATGAGGGCACCTCGGAAATACAAAAACTCATTATTGCAAACACGCTTTTAAAGGAATCAAAATGACAAGCCACTATATTGAAAACCTGCTTGAAAAGGCAAGGATATTTGACCTGGGCCAGCCCATTTATCCGGGCATGCCGCACCATCCCAATCAGCCGCCGTTCGGGTACGTGCTTTTGAAAAAACACGGCGACATCACGGCGGGAGATCAGGAAATAAGCTTCTTAAACGATCTTTTCATGATGGGGGGGCATACCGGAACCCATCTGGATGCCATCGGCCATGTGGCATGCGACAACAAGGTATACGGAGACACCGACATATCCGGTCTTCAGGATTACCAGAACGGGCTTGGCAAATTCGGCATTGACGAGACAGCTCCCGTGGTAAGACGCGGTATTCTACTGGATATTGCCGGCCTGCAGGGCGTTGATGTTCTGGCAAATGACTTTGCCATAGGCGATAAGGAAATGTCGGAAGCCTGCTCCCGCCAGGGTGTTGAAATCCGGAAAGGAGACGTTGTGCTCATCCGCACGGGCTGGATAAGATACTGGGATGACCGGAAGAAATATCTTTCAGTCAAGGACGGCGTGCCCGGGGTTGTGGAGAGCGGTGCAAAATATCTGGCCTCAAAACAGGCCCGGTTTGTGGGAAGCGATACAACAGCTTTTGATAAAGTTCCGCCCCATCACCTGCCGTGCCACGTAATCCTGCTTAAGGAAAACGGCATACAGATAATGGAAATGCTTAACCTGGAGGAACTCTCAGACGGCAGGACTTATGAGTTTCTGTTCATCGCGCTGCCGCTTAAAATAAGAGGTGGCGCGGGTTCTCCGATAAGACCGGTGGCTATTGCTTAGTCACCGGGCTTTTTTAAAAACCAGCAACAAAAGGGGAGGATTTTACAATGAAGAAAAACAGAAGAAAAAAACGGATTATCACTCCAGGCGAAGGAGGTTTCACCAGGCGGGACTTTATTAAAACCGCAGCAACAAGTCTTGCAGCAGCGGGCATGCTCGGATCATTTCCCGGCATGGCATTCGGGGAAAAGGAATACACATTCGGCTCGGCCAGCTCGGCAGGATCATGGTATCCCCTTGCAGTGGCAATGTCGAAGGTTATCAGTGACAACGTGGACGGCTATCACGTAACAGGAACCACTACCGCCGGGGCCTCCAAGGAGAACATCATGCGTATAGACCGGCGGGAGATGGAGCTTGCCTGGTCAACGGCCGACTTCCTTTACAAGGGATATGAAGGGGTTGACCCGTTTGATTCAAAGCAGGATGTTCTGGGCTGGTTCTCAGCATATACAGGCCTATTCACCATTGTGGCGCGCGCAGATACGGGTGCAAAGACAATGTCGGATCTAAAGGGGCTTAAAATCGGAACCAGCACACCCGGGTCAATGACGCAGCTTGGCAACGACGAGGTAATTTTCCCTGCCCACGGCCTTATTCCGGACGAAGACTATAAGTCCGAGAAGATCCAGTTCGACGACGCAGTCCAGAAAATGATCGACGGGCATATTGATGCCTGCTCCTATTTCATGGGAGCCGGAGTGCCCGGATATAGCAGAATGGCAGACTCCACAAAACTAAACTTCATTCCCATAGAGGAATCAGCAAAAGAGGAAATCCAGGAAAAAGAACCGTCATTTTATTTCTGCGAACTTCCGGCAGAAACCTACAGAAGACAGAAAGAGGCGGTGGAATATGTGTGTGTGGCTTATACCTTGTGCTGCGGCGCCTACCTGGATGATGATTTTATGTATGAAGCAACAAAGGCGGTATTTGAAAATCTGAAATTTATAACCGACGCATCCGATGTGTTCAAGGAAACCAGCGTGGAAGACGTCTACGACGGCATGCCCGTGCCCGTGCATCCGGGTGCAAAAAAATATTTCAAGGAACAGGACGTGACTAAGTAACCGGAACATAACATAAATAACCTTCAAACATGGAGGCGCAAATGCCTGAACAGGAAAACAAGCTGCTTGACTACTTTATAACCTTCTGCGCGGTAGCTCTTTCTGTTGTCTCTCTTTACACCGCATTTTTCGGAAATTTCCCCACGATTGTCCAGAGGACCTTTCACCTTACGGTGGTTTTTATCCTCGCACTTTTCCTGCACCGTTACAAGCTAAAGGACCGGTTTCCGAAAACCGAGCTGTCAATTAATATTATTATCGCGGGGCTTTTCATAGCAGCAAACCTGTATCTGGCATTAAACTGGGAGGAATTATACATTAATCCTTTCCTTACCAATACGGGCATTATAATGGGTGTAATAACCATTGTGGTAATACTGGAGCTGACCAGGCGTACCGTGGGGCTTACTCTTTCCATAATAGTGCTTGTATTTCTGGCCTACGCATATTTAGGCGGCCATATTCCGGGTTTTCTTGCCCATCGCGGCTACGGGGTGGAAAGGATCGTGGTCCAGGTTTTTGCCGGAACCGAGGGCATTTACGGAATACCTTTGGGCGTTTGCGCCACCATAGTCATAATATTTATTATCTTTGGCGCCTTTATTGAAAAAGCAGGCGCCTCTGACGTGTTTTTAGATATTGCCTCTGCCCTGGCCGGGACCAGAAGGGGGGGACCGGCCAAGGCCTCCATATTCTCCTCTGGATTAATGGGCATGCTCTCGGGAAGTTCCGCCGCCAACGTCGCCACAACAGGATCGGTAACAATCCCCATGATGAAAAAAGCGGGAATGGAGCCTTATGCAGCAGGCGCCATTGAATCGGTGGCTTCCTCCGGGGGTTATAAAACCCCGCCGATCATGGGGGCTGTGGCCTTTATAATGGCGCAGATGGCAGGCGTGAGCTACTGGAGTATCTGCGCCGCAGCCGCCCTTCCGGCCTTTTTCCACTATTTCGGGCTGTTTCTGATGGTGGATCTTTATGCGGGATATATGGGTTTTAAGGGAATTGACAAGGACAAGCTGCCGAAACTTCTGCCTGTATTGAAAAAAGGGGTCATTTTTATCATACCGGTGGTAATCCTGGTAGTTTTACTGGCAATGCGATATTCCGCAAGCTATGCCTGCGCATATTCACTTCTGGCCCTTTGGATTATCTCGATTTTCACCAGAACTCTCAATGTTTCCAGGATAATAGCAGCCCTGCGCGACGGGGCAATCCGCATAATATGGATTACCATCCCGTGTGCCGCAGCAGGCATCATACTGGGTATATTAACTCTCACCGGTGTTGGTATGAAGTTAAATGATATTATTTTATTCCTAGCAGGCGGCAGTCTTTTGCTGACCCTTTTCTGGATCATGGTTATTTCGATTATTCTTGGCATGGGCCTTCCTCCAGTGGTGTCCTACATTGTGCTGGCCGCCCTGGAAGTGCCGGTACTGGTCGAAATGGGGGTCAATCCAATAGCAGCCCACATGTTTATTTTCTATTTCTGCGCACTTTCGCTTATTACACCGCCCATATGCACGACTGCTTTTACGGCAGCCGCCATTGCAAACTCGCCTCCCATGAAAACCGGACTGGAGGCCGTGCGCTTTGGTATCGTGCTCTATACCCTGCCGTACCTTTTCGTCTATAACCCCGCCCTTCTGATGTTCGGAAGCCTGCCCAGGATCGTATATGTATTTATTATCGCGGGCATAGGAGTGTATGCACTTGCAATCGCTGCGCAGGGCTTTTTTGTATTGCGCATCGGATGGATCAAAAGGCTGCTTTTTCTGGCGGCATCTATCATGGTATTCTGGCCCAGCTACTGGGTAACAGGTGCTGGCATAGTTTTACTCGGTATTCTTCTGATAGCAGAGAAAAAAATATTGGTTAGCAAGGGGGCAGCATGACCATTGAAACAAAAAAAATCAAATCAACGCCGTCGGCTTACAACTACCAACTACTGATCAAGCATATTCTGCCGACCCCGCTGATCTATGCACCGGACCAGGAAATAGTTTACAGGGATGTTCACAGATATACGTATAAAGATTTTGCAAAGCGGGTGGCAAGGCTGGCAAACGCCCTGACAAGCCTGGGGGTAAAACCGGGCCAGACAGTGGCTGTAATGGACTGGGACAGCCACAGGTATCTGGAGTGCTTTTTTGCAATACCCATGATGGGCGCGGTGTTACACACCATAAACATCAGGCTCACATCAGAGCAGTTGATCTATACCATAAACCATGCAGAAGACGACATTATTCTGGTTAACAGCGAGTTTCTGCCTATGCTTGAAGCCGTGAAAGACCGTTTTGAGACTGTTAAAAAAATCGTGCTCATCTCGGATGAACCGGGCGCGCCCGAAACAGAACTTGCCCTGGACGGTGAATACGAGCAGCTTCTTTCAGGCAGCTCTGATAAATACGATTTTCCCGACTTTGACGAGGACAGTGTTGCAACCACTTTCTACACCACCGGCACCACGGGCCTTCCCAAGGGGGTGTTTTTCACACACAGGCAGCTTGTGCTGCATACCTACGGAAACCTTGCGGTTCACAGCGGCTTTTATTCCCAGTCCAATCTGAGCTCCGCGGATGTCTACATGCCGATAACCCCGATGTTTCACGTGCACGCATGGGGCATTCCGTATCTCATGACCCTGCTGGGGGCAAAGCAGGTCTATCCGGGCAGATATGAACCCCAAAAACTTTTGGAGCTGGCGGAAAAAGAAAAAGTAACGTTTTCCCACTGCGTGCCCACGATTCTGCACATGCTTTTGACCGAACCGGCATCCGAGAAAATGGACTTAACCGGATGGAAGATAAACATAGGAGGCGCGGCGCTTCCGCGCGGGCTTGCAAAGGCGGCCATGGAGCGCGGCATTAATATTTTCGCCGGATACGGCATGTCAGAGACCTGCCCTGTTCTCACGGTTGCCAATTTAAAGCCGCACATGCTTGACCGGGACATGGAAAAACAGCTTGATGTGCGATGCAGAACCGGGCTTCCCCTGCCAAACACCTATGTTGAAATATTTGATACCAAAGGCAATCCCCTTCCCCATGACGGCAAGACCACCGGCGAAGTGGTGGTGCGCTCTCCATGGCTTACAAAAGGCTATATCAAGGACGAGGAAAAAAGCGAGCAGCTCTGGGAAAACGGCTGGCTTCACACCGGGGATATCGGATATATAGACACCGAAGGATATCTCCAGATCACAGACCGGTTAAAAGACGTTATAAAATCCGGCGGGGAATGGATTTCATCCCTTGAGTTAGAAGATATTGCAAGCCGCCATCCCGGGGTAAACGAGGTGGCTGCCATAGGAATCCCTGATGAGAAATGGGGCGAGACCCCCATGGCCCTTGTGGTGTTAAAGGAGGATTACAAGGGAGCAGTAACCGAAGACGAGATTAAAAATCATTTTGCCCAATTCGTGGAACAAGGGATAATACCCAAGTACGGAATACCCAGGCGCATCGAATTCGTTGACGAAATTCCCAAGACCAGCGTGGGCAAGCTTGACAAAAAGAAGCTGCGCAAGGAAATAGGCTAGTGACAAACGCCCGGAATCTTGAAAACCGATAAGCAGTGCTGTATTGCTGTATTATTGACATTTAAACTCAAACAGATATAGATACATTAAGCAAAGATTCTTTTAAAAAATTTCATGGACTTGTATAAAGCTTTCTACCTGCATTGCCTGATGTTTTTGCAGGAAGGAAGCCCTGAAACTGACATAGTCGCCAAACAACAAAGAAGTGGACAATACCGGCATGAAGGAGCTGACCCCCGCAGAGAAAAAAAAATTATTATCCCGGGCTTTCTGGGATAAAAACATTGAGGAGACAAGACTTTACGATCTTTTGTCAGGCAAAATTACAGAAGCGCAGGATATAGATAAAAAAACCATCTTCTCCAGGCTTCTGACAACCTATGACTGGTTTACGCTGCTTAAGCTGATCCCCCGGGAATCGCTGAAAGAAGCCCTGTCAGATGAAGTGCTTTCAAGGCTCTATCCCAGGGAGCTGCGCGAAAAATACACTTATGCAAGAAGAATATTATTTAAATAAACTTTATCCTTTCCAGGATGAAATTTTAAGTATTATTGCCGGCCTGAACCTTGATTTTTACCTTTCAGGAGGAACTGCATTAAGCAGGTGTTTTCTTTTCCACAGATATTCAGACGATCTTGATCTGTTTCTAAACGACCATGCCGATTTCAAAAAACAATGCGAAAATCTTGTCAATTGCTTAAAACAGGGTTCTTTTCAATGCAGGGCAACAATTGCCGCGGATTCTTTCCTGCGAATGTTTATAGATAATCAGGAAATGGAGCTAAAGATTGATTGTATCAATGACGTGGCCTTTCACTATGATGGTTTTGAAAATTGCGATTTTTTCGGCAAGGTTGACAACTGGAGAAATATTCTTTCCAACAAAATATGTGCCTTAACCCGTATGGAACCAAAGGATTACGCGGATGTACTCTATATAGCAGAAAAATATGAATTTGTGTGGGAAGATATTATCGAAGAGGCAAGAGAAAAGGATCTGTGGGTGGAGCCCATAGAGGCAAGCAGGACAATAAACTCATTTCCTGTAAAGTATCTGGAATCTTTAAAATGGATAACTCCACCGGATATGCAGCAGGCAAAAAAGCATCTGGAGCAGATTGCCGCTGAAATCCTGAAGGGCGGGAAAAACTCTCTTTCTGCTCAATAACCCGCCTCCGGGTCAACCACATTTATCATTTCGCCCCTGCCTGTTACATA
>JBKHFD010000013.1:0-33757 GCA_046540355.1 Desulfobacterales bacterium | reverse complement strand
GGTCGGGATCGGTTTTTGAAGCGACATTGAGCGCTTGCGGTCAGGAGCGAAAAAACTGACCCCGACCGCAGGGTTTCCTTCCTGCAAAAATACCGCCGCGGCGGTGTAAATTGCTTTTTACGAATCCGTCATATTTAGCCGCCGGCTATCATCGAATCCAAAAGCCCCTTTTTTTCCAGGGCGTTTAATTCATCATACCCACCTACATGTTTATCTTCAATAAAAATCTGGGGCACGGTTTTGCGGCCGCCGCTTCTGTGCACCGCTTCTGCCATTTTATCTGAATCTCTGTCCACGGCGATTTCCTCGTAATCCGCCTGCTTACTGTCAAGCAGGCTCTTGGCCATCCTGCAGTAGGGACATGCCCTGGTGGTGTAAATTTCAATTTTCGGCATAAAATCCTCCGTAAATCAGCAAATATTGTCGGTCAGCGAAATAAATCTGCGCCATATTGGTTTGAACTCCTGCGGCGGAATGCTGTCAGGAGTTCTGAGTTCGAAAGTCGTCCCTTTAAGGTTAAACCGAACATCGGTGAATATGGTTGTTATGTGATACAGAAAAGCTTCAAAGGAACTGTCAGAGGCAAGATAGAACGGCTTTTCCTCGCCAAGCACAACAGCATTTAAACCAAAGCGCACCAGACGGTCTATCAGGACCGAAGGGTCAACCATTGGCTCGCTGCAGCATGGGGGCACGCCGCAGCGTGTATTATCCGTATGGTTCCATATATCTCTTCTGACTTCGGACATTTTAAACATTTCATCGCCTGAAAGTTCACAAAGTCTGTAGAAAAGAGGCAGAACCTCCTCCATGGAGCATATGGCCACGTGCAAATGAATCGAAGCCGTGCCCTTCATCATTTCATGACCCCTGGTACCGCTTTTTGCAAGCCGGCGATGCAGGTTCACATATCTGTCTGAAGTCAAACACAAAGGGGCGTTTTTTCTGCCCGGCATATAGCCGCGGGCCAAATATTCTATACCCGTTTTCTGTCTTATCCTTTCATTTATCTTCAGCATGAAATCTATCAGATCGTCCACCGCAGTCTCGTCATGGGGAAAAAGCGGAGGACTGCAGTATTCAAGCTGTCCTCCCGGCTCAAAAGCCGCGGAGGTTCCGTTTTCAAAAAAAACCCCGCCTCTCCATCGCTGCCCGAATCCGGCCAGCACTCTTTCTACTGCCGCCAAATCCTTTATTTCCATGGGCCTGTGGGGCAGAAACTCGTATTCAAACCCGTAAGTGCGCTTCTCTTTCGGCAGCGGCGCGGCCAGTACTTCAAGAAAACGCCGGGTAAAATCCTGTGAAAGCCCGGATATGAAGTGATTTTCGTCCAATACGCCCTTTATTTTTTTCCTATCCGTAGATAAATTCCTGGTACCAAAGCGTAAACACTATTATTGAAAACAGCCGGTCAGCATCAGATACGAGGGTTTGCGGCCCCACACCCGAAGCGGTGACCCGCTGCGTTAGTTTTTTTACAAATTCAGGGTTTACAATATTGTGACTCTTTACCATGTCGCCGAACAAAACCTCCCTGACAGGCTCGGAAAGGGAGTCCGGCTCTGCAAGCCAGTTAGCCATGGGAAAGGTAAAAGGCTGTTTTCTGCGAAACGCGGTTTTGGCATCCAGCAGCCCGTGCTTTACAAAGGCATAGCTGCAAATAAACTTCTCGCGGTCCATCGCCAGGTTTACTTTCATGGGAAGCGGCAACCCCGCGGCAAATTCCGCCAGTCTGTAATCAAGCAGCGGTGTTCTTGTTTCAAGGGAATGACGCATTGAAAGTTTGTCAAGCCTCAGTATCACGTAATCGGGCAGCCGACACCTGGATTCAATTGCTATGGCCGCATTTACCGGATGTTCATACCCGCTTAGCTCCGGCATTGCATCTTCAGGGAAAATCTCTTTTCCCGGCCTTATGCCGGTCATGTGCTCCAGTTCCTGCTCGTCAAACAGGGCTTCTGCCTGGATATACCGCTTTGAGGGATCCGCGCTTCTTTTGGCAAGATACGACTCGAGTTCCGGGAACCGCTGCCGCATCCTTTTTTTCTTCGAAGGAGACAATCTGCTGTATTCCCCTGCTGCTGCCTCAAGCATGAATTTCCTGTATCCTGCAAATATTTCATCAGCGCCTTCTCCTGTCAACACAGCTTTTACGTCCCTGGAGGCCGCCCGGCATATCCTGTCCGTGGGCAGAATGGTTCCCAGAGAAATAGGCTCTTCAATCGCCGCTATAATACCCGGCAAATCCGAAAGATCTTCTTTGCCGCAGGAGACCGGATAAAGCCCGGCTTTGGAAAACCTGTCTTTATGGAGTTTCAGAAAACGCCTAACCTCGGGAAGCTCGTCATAAGCCGGATCATCAAAGGTTGCAGTATATAGCCGTATTTCATTATTTCTGTCCGCTGCCGCCGCCGCAACCGAAGACGAATCAATCCCGCCACTTATAAACCCTCCAAGCTCGACATCGGCGCGCAGCCTTATATCAACGGCATCCTGAAAAATCTCAAAAAACTCCCCTGCCGCATTTTCAAGGCTAAGGCCCTGCCTTGGACTGTGAGCATAATAATTCCAGTAACGGTGCACTGAGAAGGTTTTGGTTTCAAGATCGTATTCCAGGTATGATCCCGGCGGCACCCGCATAACGTCTTTAAAAAGCGTCTGCCCGCCCGGTACGTAACGGTATATGAAATAAGTGGGCAGCCGCTTTTCATTGACCCGGGGACTTGTGTCAAGTGCCCTGAAAAGCGGCCGGATCTCTGAGGAAAATGCGAAGGCTCCTTTTCCGGCCGAATAATAAAGAGGCTTGATGCCAAAACGATCACGGAACAAAAAAAGCTTTCTTTTTCCGGGATCAAAAATAGCGCCAGCATACATCCCGTTTAAATCGTTTAAGAACCCGATCCCCTTTTTGCGGTACAGATGAAGGGCGACCTCAATATCCCCCCTGGAAACAAACCGCTGGTCAGCCACCAGGGGCCGCAGCTCTATATAATTATATATCTGGCCGTTGCACAGGATCATTGTATCGTCGGCAGGGCAGGAAATCGGCTGCATCCCTGTCTCAAGATCCAGTATGGCAAGTCTTACAAAGCCGAATGCAGCCCTGCCCCATGCGGATTCATGCAGACGAACATCTCTTGCATCCGGCCCCCTGTGGCCCTGCATTTGACACATTTCCGAAACTTTCCGGCAAAGATTCTCCCCCGGGACAGATTCGGATATTATTCCCGATATACCGCACATAAAACCCGCTTCTTCGGTTTTTTAAAGCACTTAACACAATTTTTAAATTTACAACAGAACATAGGAAAAGTATATTTAAAAATCAGAAATTCAAAACCTTGGGCCAGCGAAACCTTCAACCGGTTTTCAAAAAGGGACCCGGAATATGATGATGCATGAAAATCCGGCCGAAGTAAATGATATGACCGGCCCGGCCCGGCTGTTTTTAAAGCCGGAATTGCAGGGAAAGGAAAAGGCCGGTATCAAAGAGAAAACCGAGCTTGAGGAGGATCTTGACAAAGGCAGCTTTCTTCTGTGCAGGCAATGCCTTGCTCTTATCACATCTACTTCCGAGCGCATTGATATAGAAGGAGCCCACCAGCATACCTTTGCAAATCCCCATGGAATAGTTTTTGAAATCGGATGCTTTAGAAATGCATGGGGCTGCGGGGCGGTTGGCTCCCCTACAAATGAATTTACCTGGTTTGCCGGATATTTCTGGCAGGTTGCAGTCTGCGCATCCTGTCTTACACATATTGGCTGGCAGTTTACCTCCCCTGAGGCGAGCGGGTTTTACGGTCTCATTCTTGAACGTCTCATGGAATCAGACATAACATAAAACCGCCCTGAGCTTTAGCAGACAGATTGCATTGATCAGTATTAATGTTTACTATTGTCAAAAAAATACTTCCATCTTTTAGTTTTCCGTAAATTTTTGCCCCCTGAATTAAAAAATACGTTGACAAAGACAACGTGGTTTAGATATAAGGGGAGGATTTTAGCCTATTTAGTTATTGATGCACTCGTAAAAAGTCTGATTTCAGATGGCGCCGTAAAAAGTTCAAGATCAAGGCTTGCGCAATTTCGAAGAATGCAGCGTACTTAGCCGTACGTGAAATTCTGAGAAATTGCGCGTAACGCAGATATTGGACTTTTTACGGTGCCATCAGTTATTTATTATTTTTAAAATTGAGACGGGACATATGAATTTTGAAATCAAAAACGTAAGAAACATCGGAATAAGCGCCCATATAGATTCGGGCAAAACCACCTTAACCGAACGGATACTGTATCTGACCAAGAGGATTCACAAAGTCCACGAAGTGCGCGGCAAGGATGGGGTTGGCGCTACAATGGACTCCATGGCCCTGGAAAAGGAACGGGGAATTACCATTGCCTCAGCCGCAACCTACTGCACATGGCTGAATAACGAAATAAACATAATCGACACACCGGGCCATGTCGACTTTACAATGGAGGTAGAACGTTCCCTGCGGGTACTTGACGGAGCAATACTGGTGCTGTGCGCCGTTGGAGGAGTCCAGTCGCAGTCCATCACGGTGGATCAACAGATGAAGCGTTACAATATTCCCCGCATCGCATTTATCAATAAGTGCGACAGAAGCGGGGCAAGTCCCTTCAGGGTAATAGAACAGCTTCGCGAAAAACTGGGACACAATGCTGTGGCCCTCCAGATTCCCATCGGACTTGAATCCGGGCATGAAGGCGTCGTGGATCTTGTTTCAATGAAGGCCGTTTATTTCGAAGGCGAGTATGGCCAGAAAATAAAAACAGATGAGATTCCGTCTCACTTACTTGATCAGGCGGCCGAAAAACGTGAGGAACTGCTGGAGGCGGCATCTGTGTTTTCAGATGAACTCACTGAGGCCATACTGGAGGAACAGGAAATTTCCGAAAAAATGCTTCGAAAGGCAATCAGACAGGGCACCTTAAAGCGTGAACTTACCCCGGTACTGATGGGTTCGGCATACAAGAACAAAGGAGTGCAGCCGCTGTTGGACGCGGTGGCGGACTATCTGCCATCGCCCCTGGATGTGGAAAGCTACGCCCTGGATATCAGCAAAGAGGAGGCCCCGGTCCGGCTTGAAGCAGACGATTCAAAACCTTTGGTGGCCCTTGCTTTCAAGCTCGAAGACACCCCTTACGGACAGCTTACATACATAAGAACCTATCAGGGGTCCCTTGCCAAGGGAGATATGGTATATAATGTGCGATCCGGCAAGAAAATAAAAATCGGCCGCATCGTGAGGATGCATGCCGACAAGATGGAAGAGGTAAGCGAAATTCCAGCGGGCTTCATTGGCGCCTTGTTCGGCGTGGACTGCGCCTCGGGAGATACCTTTGCCAAACCCGGGCTCAACCTTTCCATGTCCTCGATGTATATACCGGATCCGGTTATATCACTTGCCGTAAAACCGGCTGATTACAAGTCTGAAACCAACATGTCAAAAGCACTTAACCGGTTTACAAAGGAAGATCCGACCTTCCAGACCCACTTTAACCCGGAGACGGGGGAGACGCTGATTTCCGGCATGGGAGAACTACACCTGGATGTATATCTTGAGCGCATGAAAAGGGAATACAGCGTCTCGCTGTATGCAGGCGAACCCCAGGTGGCCTACAGGGAAACCATTACCCGCAGAAGCGACTTTGACTATATCCATAAGAAGCAGACCGGAGGTGCTGGACAGTTCGGCCGGGTAATCGGACACATGGAACCTGCTGAAACTGAATTTGAATTTGAAAACAAAGTAAGCGGGGGCAACATCCCCACACTTTTCATCCCTGCCTGTGAAAAGGGCTTTAGGGAATGCATGAAAAAAGGCCCCTGGATGAAATTTCCCGTAACCGGAGTCCGGGTTGTGTTAACAGACGGCTCGTCCCATTCGGTTGACTCCTCGGAGATGGCTTTTCAGGCCGCAGCCCGCGGCGGCTTCCAGCAGGCCTACCACAAAGCCGCTCCCGTCCTTCTCGAACCCGTTATGAAGGTTGTCGTAGAGACCCCGGACGAATACCAGGGCAATGTGATGGGATCTTTAAATCAGAGGCGCGGAGTAATAATCGGAGTGCATGATGAAGGCATCTCCACTGTGATAGAAGCGCAAGTGCCGCTTGCCGAAATGTTCGGTTACTCCACGGTGCTACGCTCCCTGACCCAGGGCAAGGCCCAGTTCACGATGGAATTTGAAACCTATAAGGAAGTGCCCTCTTCAGTGCTGAAGGAAATAGAGAAAAACCTCCAGCAGTCGCCCAAAAACAAGACAGCCGCCCAGCAGTAATCAGGTCCGTGGCCAATACAGGAGCTGCAGAGACAGGTATTTATAAAGAAAGCCAAAGGAGCCGTAACAAATGTTAAAAACTTCTCATATCTTGCAAAACCCTCTTAAAATAATGGACCAGGATGCAGCAGCCGGCATTGAAAACGGCGGATTCGCCGCAGTCCTGGCCAGGGCCGGGGTGGGCAAAACAGCCCTGCTCGTCCAGCTTGCAATCTATAGCATGCTAAACGGCAAAAATGTTCTTCATATAAGTACAGACAATCCCGTAAACAAGGTTGACCTCTGGTACCGCGAGGTTTTTTCCAGACTTGCACAGACCGAGGAGAATTCCAGCAGGGAAAAACTCTGGGACCGGCTTCTGCACCGCAGGTTCATAATGACCTTTGAGACCGAAACATTCAGCCTGGATAAACTGGAAAAAAGAATCTCAGAACTGATGGCAAGCGAAATCTTCAGGCCTTCACAGATCGTGGTTGACGGCCTGCCCCTGGAAAACCAGACCGACTCACGGCTGAAGCAACTAAAGGATTACGCCCTTGCAAACAAGCTCATTCTCTGGTTTACAGTGCGAACACACAGGGAGGAACCTGTGGATAATTCCGGGATGCCCGCTTCGTTTGCCCCGTATGCGCATCTGTTTGATCTGATGCTTCTGCTTCAACCGGACAAAAACCGGGTTTATCTTAAAATGCTGCCTGACGCGGATCAGCATAGGCGGGAAACTTCCGCAGAACTCTACCTGGATCCGGCCACCATGCTTATCACAGACATTCCAGCCTGAATTGGGAAAAATGACCGTCGCCATTGCCTTAAGCGGGGGAATAGACTCCCTGGTTGCAGCATGGATTCTAAAAAGCAGAAACATCCCCGTTTTCGGCATCCATTTTATTACAGGATATGAATCCGCAAAGCATGGATACGAAAGCATTGAACCCGAAGAATACGATAAGGGCTATGGCGACGGGGGGCATCCTGTAAAGCGGCTTGCATACCTGCTTGACATCCCTCTTCACATCGTGGACTGCAGACGGGTATTTGAAAAACGGATCGTGGACTACTTTGCAGAAACCTACCGGTCGGGAAAAACCCCGAATCCCTGCATGCTGTGCAACCGTATAATCAAGTTCGGAACGGTTCTGCAACATGCCCGAAATCTTGGAGCCGAGTTTCTGGCAACGGGACATTATGCAGGGATCGACAACACCGGAGATCTTCCCGTGCTTAAAAAAGGAGCAGACAAAAACAAAGACCAGTCCTATTTCCTTGGGATGCTTAGCCCGGCTCAGCTTTCCAGGGCCTGTTTTCCCCTGGAGGACCTTGGAAAGGAGGAAGTAAAGGAAATAGCGGGCAAAAAAGGCTTAAAGCCGGCTGCCGGCAGAGAAAGCCAAGACATCTGCTTTATCCAAAAAGAGAACTATGCCCGGTTCCTGGAAACCAGAGGTAAAATCAATACAGCACCCGGCGCCATAGTTGACATAAAGGGCAATATAATCGGCCGTCACAGCGGGCTTCACCGCTACACGGTGGGCCAGCGCAGGGGGATCAACTGCCCGGCAAGCGCCCCCTATTACGTGGTTCGCATAGATCCGAAAAACAATCAACTGGTTGTGGGATTTAAAAATACGTTGTATAAAGATCACTGTTATATAAACAGGGTGAACTGGCTTATACCCAAACCCGACTCGCCGCTGCGGGTAACGGTAAAGATCCGCTACCGCCATCAGGAGGCGGATGCATTGCTTGAACCCCGCCCCGGCACCGGTGCGTTAATACGTTTTGACGAACCCCAGATCGCCATAACTCCCGGCCAGGCTGCTGTATGCTACAGGGATGATGCGGTTGCCGCCGGAGGATGGATAGAAAACCAAGAATAAACTGCATTATGAATAAAACATTCCAAACCATAACCCTGGGCTGCAAGGTAAATCAGGCGGAATCAGAGGCACTGGCCGCCTGGTGCAGGAATCGGGGCGGCTGGCGTATAAGAAGCCGCAGCGGCCAGGGTACGGACCTATGCATAATAAATACCTGCGCGGTAACAGGCAAAGCGGAGATGCAGTCCAGGCAGGCGGTTCGAAAAGCCGTCCGCACAAATCCCGGAGCCGTAATTGTGGTAACCGGATGCGCCGCCCAGAGGGACGCAGGGACTTTTGCCCGAATCGAGGGCGTTGATTATATAATCGGTCACGCAAACAAACACCGGATTCCCGAAATCCTAAATCAGTCCCAAAAAAACGGGGCTTTTTCCGTACCCGGAAAATCTTTTGCCGGACCGGTAATTTTTAACAGGGATCTTTCGGATTGCAAACGCTTCGGTCCAATGCCCGCCCCTGCCGCAGGGGAGCGCACCCGCCCGTTTCTTAAAATCCAGGACGGATGCAACTCTTTTTGTACCTACTGCATCGTCCCTTATACAAGAGGGCGAAGCAGGAGCCTGGAACCGGGGATTGCGGCATCAGAATTCAGGCGGCTCGTTTCTTCCGGCGCCCCGGAAATCGTATTATCCGGCGTACATATCGGCAGATACGGAGTGGATCTGACTCCTCCAACCAATCTTGAGAATCTACTCAGACTACTCGAAACAATAGAAGGCAGGCATCGCATCCGGCTCAGCTCTGTGGAACCAACCGAGCTGACAGACGAACTGCTCGAATTTATAGCAGATTCCGGAAAAATCTGCCCGCATTTCCATATCCCGCTGCAAAGCGGGGACGGTGATGTGCTGAAAAGAATGCATCGCCCTTATTGCCCCGGGGATTTTCTGGCCCTGACCGAAAAAATCCGCGCCATATTTCCTGATGCGGCAATCGGGGCGGACGTGCTTATAGGTTTTCCGGGTGAAGACGAAAAGGCTTTTGCCCGGACACTTAAACTTATAGAACGAGCACCGGTGACCTATCTTCACGTATTTCCCTATTCCCCGCGGCCGGACACGCCCGCGGCCCGGTTTCCCGAGCGGGTTGATGCCGGTGTGATAAAAAGGCGATGCAGGATAATGCGGGAACTTGGCAGGGATAAAAAACGGGAATTTTTCCGCCAGGCGGTAGGAAAAATCCTGGATGTGGTAATTGAAAAAACAGATCCTGAGGATACGGGACGGGCAAAGGGTCTCTCAGCCAACTACATACCGGTGCTCCTTGAAAATAAAGGATTTCTTGAAGGCATGCGAGCAGTATGCAGGATTACCGAGGCTGACTCAGACAGGGCCGTGTTTGGAAGCACCGCCTTAAAAACCGGAGAGTCCGGTTCCACGGACATGAAATATAGGGTCCGGCAGACGCATTTGACCTGTGAAAACCCATAGACCATCAATTTCGGAGAAAAAGACATGACCGGCAGTCTCAAGCCCGAAAAAAAAGACATTAAGTTCTCCATATCCGAACTTGCAGACGAACTCGACATCAGCACAAGGGCGATCCGGTTCTACGAGGAAAAGGGATTGATTTCGCCCGGGCGCACTAAAGGCAACCACCGCATCTACAATAAGCGGGACCGCGCACGCCTCAAGCTCATCCTCCGGGGAAAGCGCCTTGGCTACTCTCTTGATGAAATCTCAGAGATGATAGGCATGGCCGACTTTGACATGGACGAGGAAAAACAGCTTAAAAAGGCATATGCCTACGGTAAAAAGAAGCTAAAAGAGATAGACAGCAGGATGGAAGAACTCGAAATCTTAAAACAGGATCTGCTTACCGTACAGGATAAAATTTTAAGACGCTTAAAAGAACTCGGCATGATCCCTCCTAAGTAGCATTTACTGCCGGGATTCCACCATAGGCCTGAAAAAGTCTTTTTCCGGCAAAAGCGGCGAGTTAGATCACGCCTTTTTCTGCAAGCTTAACGATTTGCTCATCTGTGTATCCGAGCTGCTTTAATATGGAACTGGTGTCTTTTCCGAATTCCGGTGGCATTTGCTTTACCCCGGGCGGGTTCTCAGAGAGCTTGACCGGCGCGCCAAGAACCTTAAATGATTTTCCGCGCTCATCGGAAAGCTCAACCACCATTTCCCTGTGGGAAAAACAAGGATCCTCCATCGCCTCTGAAAGGGTCTGAACCGGGGCCCAGCAGATTTCTAGCCCGGCAAGGACCTCCTTCCAGTAAGAAAGCGGCCTTGATAAAAACTTCTTACTGAAAAATTCCAGTATTTCCTCCCTGCGTTCATCGTCATACTGAAGGGATGTATACTCAGGCACTTCGAAATATTCGCACAGATTTTTCCAGAACCGGTTTTCCACTGCACCGATTGACAGATAACGGCTGTCTGCGGTTTCATATGTATTGTAGCAGGCATACCTGTGGGAAAGGTATGAATCGCCCCTGCGGGGCTGCCTGCCTGTGGTGGACTGCTGAAGGCTCACTGCAAGAGACAGAAGGCTCATTGAGCCGTCTGTCATGGAAATGTCTATATACTGGCCCTTTCCGGTCTTTTCCCGGTTGTAGAGGGCCAGCATTATGCCTATTACCGCGTTCATTCCCCCGCCCGCCATATCGGCTATCTGAATGCCCGGTATTACAGGCCTGCCGTCTGCCTCTCCTATTAGGTCAAGCACCCCGGCCACGCTAAGATAATTGGCGTCATGCCCCACAATTCCGCTGTAAGGACCGGTCTGGCCGTATCCTGTAATGGAACAGTAAACAATTCCGGGATTAACCGAACTAACAGACTGGTAATCCACGCCAAGCCTTGCTGTAACTCCCGGACGAAATCCTTCCAGAACCACATCCGCAGATTCGGCAAGACGGAAAAAAATATCTTTTCCTTCATCTGACTTAAGATTAAGCGTCATGTGTTCCTTGCCGCGGTTTACCGTGTTGTTTTTAAAGGCTTCTGCTTCAAAACGCCGATCTTCTATGCAGATCACTCTTGCACCGTGATCGGCAAGAATCATGGACGCATACGGACCGGGCAGCAGTCTGGAAAGATCCAGCACTGTTATACCGTTTAATGCTCCTTTTTTCCCCATGGCTTCCTCCTGGTCAATCTTTTCCCTGCTATAAAAAAGGGGTATATGTGGTACAAATAACCTGAGAAGTTAATCCATCAAACATTTCCATCAAATGATCACTACTCCATAAGCTCCCTCAAAGTCAACCTGAATCCCGGTCCGCACAAGACATTGCCCAAGGAAAATCTTCAACTTTTCTGATACTTAAATTGAGCGATAGTTGCTCAGGCGGCCCGGCCTGCCGCGTGTCATAATTACACCCGGTATAATCAGGCTCCCGGCAAACAAATGCTGAAAGCCGAGAGGTTCACCAAGAACCACAAAGCCGCTTACTGCGGAAATCAAGGGAACCAGATTCAAATAAACAGAAGTTTTTGCAGGTCCTATGGATTTAACCGTATTGTTCCAGATTACATAGGAAACAGCTGTTCCCAGTATGCCTGCACACAGGCCGCCGAACCAGGATAATGGACTGATTTCGGCCGGCTGCAGACCTGCCAGGCTATTTATGCTCAAAAGACTCAAACCGACAAGCCCCCAGACGGATCCGTATGCAGTAAACCGCAAACCGGAATGCTCCGGGGGAACAAAACGATTTATTACCGTATACATCGCCCAGTTAGACATTGCCGCAGTCATAAGCAGATCACCCCCCAGGGTTGAAAAGGAAAACTCCGCCCCTCCGGGCAAAAGGATTACAAGAACGCCTGAAAAGGAAAGCAGAAGACCTGCCCATCTGCCGGTATCCAGCCGCTCCAGGCCCATAAGATGACTGATCAGGGCAACAGTCACGGGCGTGGTTCCAAATATCAGGCCGGCATTGACGGCAGAGGTATAATTCATTGCCAGGCTGAAGCAGAAAGGAAAACTCGCCATCCCCAGAAAACCCAGCCCGGCTGCAAACAGGTGTTCACGCAAATTCATACGTGGCTTATTGCGGGAACCGGTGGACGCAAAGACCCACGCTGCAACGAGAATCAGGGATGCACTCGCCACTCTGAGACTGGCGAAAGAAAGCGGATCCATGCTTTTCAGCCCGAGCTTTGTAAACAAAAACGTAAGACCCCAGAAACAAACCACCATAAGCATAAGGACATCATCTGCCGGAACAAACATTCTGCTGCTGCTGCTTTTATTCACCTGCACCCTCCTTTGTTTTAAATAGTTTCAGGTCAACACAGATGTAATGCAGCAATCCGGGACAGGCCAACGAATTGTCTTTATGAAGTCATAACAAAAACTCATAACCGGAATAGCGCCGGAAAATAAATTTGGCTTGCATGCAGGTTATGCTCCGGCTTAAATTAAGAAAAACAGGTTGAAGCAAACCCGCAAATAAGATTGAATCAAAAACGAGCGGTTCGATGATCTATAATCCCGACCTTGACATAGACCTTCTGCGGGCCTTTGTGACTGTTGCTGAACTTAAAAGTTTCACAAGAGCGGCCCGCCGGATTAACCGGACCCAGGCCGCAGTGAGCATGCAGGTCAGGCGGCTGGAACAGAACCTGGGCAGAACACTGCTGACCCGCGGCAGCAGAGGTGTGGGGCTTACTGACAGCGGAAGAATTATGCTGGGTTATGCAAGGCAGATATTAAAACTCAATGACGAGGCAATGGCAGAAATAGGAGATCCGGAAGTCAGGGGGCGGGTAAGGCTCGGCATACCCGATGATTATGCCGCCTACCTGCTTCCTGTCGCCCTGTCCGGATTTGCTTCCCTTTACCCGGGAATCAGCCTGGAGGTCTGCTGTGAATTGAGTGTGGATCTGCTGCGCCTTATGGAGGACGGGGAAGTGGATCTTGCAGTAACAACTCGTCAGCCTCAGTCCCCGGGCGGCAACACTATCCGGAGAGAGCAGATGGTATGGGCCGAAGCCTCTGATTGCAGACTTCACGATGAAGACCCCCTACCCCTTGCACTCTTTCCTGAGGGTTTATGCCTGTTCAGGGAATCCGCGCTTGCAGCACTCCGGTCATGCGAACGCAGATGGCGAATAGTATGCACAAGTCGTGGACTTGCAGGCATCCGTTCAGTGGTGGCTTCAGTCATGGCAATCACGGTGGTAACCGAAAACACACTTTCTCCGAATATGAGAATTATTGAGCCTGAAGAAGGACTACCCCGGCTCCCGGAGGTTGATATCTGCCTTCACATCTCCGGTTCTCCGGCCAATGAGGCTGTAAGGGTGTTTGCAGACTACATCAGCCAGAGCCTGAAAAATCTCTGAGCAGAGATTCCTTCCTGAATTTAGCTCAAGGGGCGGCAAAAAAGCTTTGACACAACAACAGCAATGAAACTATGATTTCCCCATCATTTGATGGAACAAATTGCTTTAATTCATTTCCAATAAGGGGGCAGAGATGGCGCTGAACCTGGATGCCGTGGGGAAAAAAATCGGCCCTATTACCAGGGAGTATTCCTGGAAGGATGCGGCCCTCTACGCCCTTGGCGTGGGGGCGGGGTTTGACGAACTCGAGTATGTCTATGAAAAAAAGCTGAAAGTTATCCCAAGTTTCGGCATTGCTGCCATATTTGACTTTCTCACTGAAACAGGAGTCAAGGCTGAAGTCAATGTGGCGGGCATCCTTCACGGTGAACAGCAAATGCGTTTTTACAATCCCGTTCCGCCGGAAGGCATCCTCAGCACGGAGGGCCGAATCACGGACATCTATGATCTGGGCAAAAACAAAGGCGCAGTAATCGTGGGAGAAGGAGAGACCTATCATTCAAACGGGAAACGCCTGTTTACAAGCGTCATTAAGATATTTTCCCGGCTTGACGGGGGATTTGGAGGCAAGCCGGCGCCAAGGGATAGAAGCCCCATTCCCGACCGGGGACCCGACTATGAAGCGGAAGACCGTCCCTCAGAGAACCAGCCGCTTTTATACAGACTTTCCGGCGATCTGCTCCGGTTGCATGTGGACCCGGAATTTGCCGAAATGGCGGGTTTTAAAAAACCGATAATGCACGGCCTTTGCACACACGGCTTTGCCTGCAGGGCCCTGATCGCCAAACTCATTCCAGGCCAGCCGGAACGCGTTCACAGGTTTGACTGCCGGTTTTCAAAGGCCCTTTACCCGGGAGATCCCATAAAGACCCAGATCTGGAAAACAGGTGAAGGAAAAGCAGCCTGGAGGGTAATCAATGCCAAAACAGGAGATGCCGTGATTACAAACGGCATATTCGAATACGGCGATGTAGCCAAAGATGAAATCCGTTTTGACGGCCGGGTGGCAATAGTAACCGGTGCCGGAGGCGGATTGGGCCGCGTTTACGCCCTTGATCTTGCAGCCCGGGGGGCCAGCGTGGTGGTAAACGATCCGGGCGGGCCCAGGGACGGATCGGGCCATGGATCATCAACCCCGGCCCGCAAAGTTGTTGATGAAATAAAGGCTGCAGGAGGCGAGGCTGTTGCCAGTTATGACAGTGTTGCAACCCCTGAAGGCGGTGAAAACATAGTCAATTGCGCTCTGGACAATTACGGTACAGTAGACATTCTAATAAACAACGCAGGTATTCTGCGCGATAAAAGTTTTGCCAAAATGGAGCCTGATGCCTGGCAGGCAGTTATAGATGTACATTTAAACGGCGCCTATCACGTTACCCGGCCCGCCTTTAAGATTATGCGGGAAAAGGGATACGGCAGGATAATCATGACCACCTCTGTGGCAGGTCTTTACGGAAACTTCGGTCAGACTAACTATTCCGCCGCCAAAATGGGCCTTGTGGGACTTATGAACACCCTGAAAATAGAGGGCGCAAAATACAATATCAGGGTCAATACGGTTTCGCCTCTGGCAACCTCCAGGCTTAACGAAGACGTCCTTCCCGCAGACCTGCTCGACAAGCTGAAACCAGAATTTGTCTCTCCTTTGGTGCTGTTTCTGTGTTCTGAAAGATGCCGGGTAAGCGGAAATATATACAATGCGGGCATGGGCCACTTTAACCGCGCGGCAATAATAACAGGGCCCGGCACGTTTGCTGGAGACCCCGAATCCATTCCCTCAGCCGAGCAGATTGCAGCAAACCTTGATGATATTATGTCTATTAAAGACCACAGAGAATACAGTGAATTAAACCAGCAGGTGGCAGACATAATAAACGCTTTTTCCCGGGGCCGTGCAGAAAATGAAGACTCCGGCAAATTCTGAATAAAACAAAGGAGTTAAAACATGATCGGGATCACTTCATACGGCGTCTATGTTCCCAGACTGCGGCTTTCCCGTTCTGCCATATACCAGGCAATGGGGTGGTTTTCCCCGGCTATTGTAATGGTTGCCCAGGGGGAACGCTCCATGTGCAACTGGGATGAAGACGCCCTGACGATGTCTGTTGAGGCTTCAAGAAGCTGCCTGCAAACCGCGGACAAGGAGGAAGTAGACGGCATTTGCCTGGCTTCCTCCTCCCTGCCCTTTGCCGACCGCCAGAACGCGGGCATTGTCTCCACCGCCTTAAACCTGCGCGAAGATATCACGAGCGCCGATTTTACAGCCTCTCAGAAAGCCGGCACAACCGCTCTTGTTACAGCCCTGGAATCTGTGGCCGGCTCAAAGGACAAGAAACTGCTTGTCACGGCCTCAGACTGCCGCCTGACCAAGCCGGGCGGATTCTATGAAATGTGGTACGGCGATGGTGCAGCCTCTTTTCTGACCGGCGGGAAAAACGTGATTGCTGAATTTAACGGCAGCCATTCAGTATCCTGCGACTTTGTTGATCATTACCGCGGGGCCGGAAACCGGTTCGACTATACCTGGGAGGAACGCTGGGTAAGGGATGAAGGATATTCCAAAATCATCCCGGATGCGATTGGCGGGCTTTTAAAAAAGCTTGATCTTTCCGTCGACAAAATCGACAAGCTCGTCTACCCCTGCTATTTCACGGCAGAGCACAAAAAAATCGCAAAAAAGCTGGGAGCAGACCCGGAAAAGGTCATGGGCAACATGCACGAAGTCTGTGGTGACACGGGCTGCGCCCATCCCCTGCTCATGCTGGCAGCGGCGCTCGACGAAGCCGGGCCCGGTCAGAAAATTGTGGTGGCCGGCTTCGGACAGGGATGCGACGCCCTGTGTTTTACGGTTACTGAAAAAATAAACGAACTCAGACAGGGCCCGAAAGTAAAACCGGTCCTTGAAAACAGGGAAACAGTCGAAAATTATCCCAAATGGCTTGTATTCCGGGACCTTATAGAGCCAGAGATGGGAATAAGGGCGGAAGCCCCCACCCAGACCGCCATGACAACCCTGTGGCGCAACCGGAGGATGATCCTGGGCCTGGTCGGGGGGAAATGCATAAAATGCGGAACTCCACAGTTTCCCAGGGCAAATGTGTGCGTTAACCCGGAATGCACTGCCAGACATGCCCAGAAAGACTATGAATTCGCCGATCGTCCGGCAAAAGTAAAAACATTTACCGGTGATATGCTGGCTGTATCCTATGACCCGCCCCATATTTACGGGATGATCCAGTTTGAAGGCGGGGGGCGGTTCATGGCGGACTTCACAGACTGCAAGCTACCGGAAATCAAGGTCGGACTGCCCATGCAGATGGTTTTCAGAAAACGAACCCGGGACAAGGAGCGTGGCTTTGTCAACTATTTCTGGAAGGCAAGGCCGATACCCGGGGCTGCCGAAGAAATGGCAAAAATCCGGTTTGACGGACAAACAGCGGTCATCACAGGCGCAGGCGGCGGACTGGGAAGAGCCTATGCCCTGGAGCTTGCATCCAGGGGTGCCAGAGTTGTTGTAAACGACCCGGGCGGAGCCAGGGACGGTACGGGCCGGGGATCGGACGCACCCGCCCGGACGGTTGTGGATGAAATAAAAGCCGCAGGAGGCGAGGCCATTGCAAATTATGACAGTGTTGCAACAACAGAAGGCGGCGAAAACATTATCAAATGCGCCATGGACAACTACGGCAGGGTGGACATCTTAATCAACAACGCCGGCATACTACGGGATAGAAGCTTTTCAAAAATGGAGCCTGAAAACTGGAACGCTGTTCTGGCGGTCCACTTAAACGGCGCCTATAACGTTACCCGCCCGGCCTTCCGGGCCATGCGGGAGCAGGGCTACGGAAGGATAATTATGACCACCTCTGCGGCGGGTCTGTACGGAAACTTCGGACAGACCAACTATTCAGCCGCCAAACTGGCCCTGGTAGGCATGATGAACACCCTGGAACTCGAGGGGAAAAAATATGACATCAGAATAAACACCATCGCCCCTCTTGCCGCATCCAGGCTTACAGAAGATGTAATGCCGAAGGATCTGCTGGAAAAAATGAAACCGGAACTTGTCGCCCCCATGGTTGTATACCTTTGCAGCGAGCAGAACTCCGAATCGGGTGAAATATTTAACGCGGGCCTGGGTCATTTCAGCAGAGCCGCCATACTCACAGGCGGGACAACAAAGATCGGCGACGGCAAAACCCCGCCCACGCCTGAAGAGATAAGCGAAAATTTTTCAAAAATAAATGACATGACCGGTGCAAAGGAGCTCGGCGACGACAATGAAGCATTGTCCGCACTGCTGTCACCTCAACAGTCGTAAAGTTTGATCATTTATCATACATAATTTCGGATTTGCTGCAAACTTCAGATTGCGCGTTTCGAATTTATAAATAAGAGGGGGGTAACATGGCAACAGGAATAAGGGACAAGGTGGCCATTATCGGCATGGGATGCAGCCGATTCGGTGAGCGATGGGAAGCGGGCGCCGAAGACCTCATGATCGAAGCTTTTGAAGAAGGCCTTGCCGATGCCGGGATCGAATCCGCAGACATCCAGGCCGCCTGGTTCGGCACCTGCATGGATGAAATCAATGTGGGCAAAACAGCCATGCCTCTTGTCACCACCCTGCGACTGCCCATGATCCCGGTAACCCGGGTGGAAAATTACTGCGCCACAGGCACTGAAGCGTTCCGTGGTGCCTGTTATGCAGTGGCCTCTGGTGCATATGATCTCTGCCTTGCCCTGGGAGTGGAGAAACTCAAAGATACCGGCTACGGCGGTCTGCCTGCAGGGGGATCAAACACGGGGACACTTGCCTGGCAGTGGTGGCCGAATCTTACGGCTCCGGGCTCCTTTGCACAGCTTGCAAGCGCTTATGCAGCCAGGTACAGAATAAAGGATGAGGACCTGAAGAGGGCCATGGCACATGTATCAGCCAAGAGCCATGAAAACGGGGCCATAAATTCCAAGGCACATCTTCGCAAAAAAGTTACAGATGAGCAGGTAATGGCAGCACCCATTGTGGCCCATCCACTGGGGCTTTTTGACTGTTGCGGCGTAAGTGACGGCTCTTCATGCGCAATTGTTACCACCCCGGAAATTGCACGAAAAATGGGCAAAAAGGATTTTGTATCTGTAAAGGCCCTGCAGCTTGCCTTAAGCAGCGGAGAAGAGGCTGGCTTTAACGACTGGGATGGAGATCATTTTATAACCACTTCCAAGTGCAGCACCCAAGCCTACAAGGAGGCCGGCATAGAAAATCCAAGAGAGGAAATAAGCATGATGGAGCTTCATGACTGTTTTTCCATCACCGAGCTGGTGACCTATGAAGACCTGCACATTTCCGAAAGAGGAAAGGCTATAAACGACATCATGGACGGCTTCTATGACCGTGACGGCGGCATACCCTGCCAGATAGACGGAGGGCTTAAATGCTTCGGCCATCCCATAGGCGCCTCAGGCCTTCGCATGCTCTATGAAATGTATCTGCAGCTTCACGGCAGGGCGGGCGATCGCCAGCTTGAAAATCCGTTACTGGGACTGACCCACAATCTGGGGGGATTTCCGTTCCAGAATATATGCAGCATAGCAATTATAGGCAAATACTGAACCTTTTCCTCTATGTCACAGTTTTCGCAGGGATTTGTCAAATTCCGTCCTTATGCTCCCTAAGCCTTGTTTCCCCAAAAAACGATCTTGTTTTGAAAAAAATATTGGGGTAAGGTTTTAAAAATTCCGAATACGATTTTTCAACCTCCAAAAACAAAACAACCGGATCAGGGAATATCCATGTTAAAGCACACACTGGCAACTCTGGAAGAAAAAATCAAGAATTCCAAAAACATTCCGGAAGATAAAAAGCCGGAATATTACAATCTTCTAAACCGTTTAAATGAAGAAGTGACCAGCCTGGCTGAAACCGATCTGGAAAAGGCTGAAAGTATCAAGAAATTTGCCAAGGCTTCGGCCCATGAGGCCACCAGGGAGGAACTCAATCCCAATCTGCTTAAAGCCTCCCTTGAAGGTCTTTACGAATCAGTGAGGGAATTTCATTCGAGCCATCCCAGGCTCGTGGAAACGGTAAACAACATCTGTATCTTTCTCTCCAAGCTGGGAATCTAAAAAAAACGGGATATATTGCGTTGACCGTACAAAGCACTGAAAGGCCGCTCTTATGCTCCGGATGATCCGGGAATGGTTTAATCAGCGCTTTTCCGACCCTCAAATGGTCATTCTCCTGGCCATTCTTCTCGGCGGATTTGTGGGGGTTATTCTGCTGGGCAAGATGCTGCAGCCGGTTTTCGTAGGCTTGATAATTGCTTATCTGCTGGAAGGAATTGTTGCCCGGCTCGAAAAAATCCGCATTCCCAGAGGGTTTGCAGTGGGAATTACTTTTACAGTATTCATGATATGCATGTTTGCGCTGGTCATAGGGCTGCTTCCGCTTCTTTCTCGCCAGATCGGCCAGTTAATCCAGGAGCTGCCAAGCCTGATTGCAAACGGGCAGAAACAGCTTCTGCAACTGCCTGAAAGGTATCCTGAACTTATCTCCGAAGAGCAGATAAAGCAGGTGATCGGTTTTTTGAAAACCGAGCTGACCCACGTGGGCCAGAATGTGGTATCCATTTCCGTAGCTTCGGTAAAAAACATGATTTCCCTCCTAATTTACCTTGTACTGGTGCCCTTGCTGGTACTGTTTTTCCTCAAAGACAAAGACAGGCTTCTTAAATGGCTTAAGACACTGCTTCCTTCAAACCTGGAACTCGCCACCGAGGTTTGGCATGAGGTAAACCAGGAGGTCGGAAATTTTGTGCGGGGCAAATTATGGGAAATAATTATTGTATGGCTTGCTAGCTATATAACCTTCTCCTTTCTCGATCTTAACTATGCCGTGCTGGTCTCTCTGTTTATAGGACTCTCTGTTCTCATCCCGTATATCGGCGCCACGGTGATGACCATTCCTGTTGTGCTGCTTGCGTTTTTTCAATGGGGCATCGGCCCGGAGTTTACCTACACGGTGATTGCATACGGCATCATCCAGCTTATTGACGGAAACATCCTGGTTCCGCTGCTCTTGTCAGGGGTAGTCAACCTGCACCCTGTTGCCATCATTCTAGCAATACTGGTTTTCGGCGGCCTGTGGGGGATATGGGGCCTTTTTCTTGCCATCCCGCTTGCCACCCTGGTTCATGCAGTAATAAAAACATGGTTTTCCAAGAAACCTCTTAAAAAAACGGAGTATTAATCAACAGGAGGCAATTATGCGGCAAATCAAAAGTCCACAGGCATATCTGGTGGCCAAGACCATGCTGGTGCCGGAAGGTTTAAACGCCTACCTAAAAGACATCGGAAATCCGGACTGGAGGACAGATACCAGCGTATCAGACGGGGAAAATCTGATAGAAGCGGCAGGCCGTATGTGCTACAGGAGCTGGCAGCCTTATGATCCTGCCAAACCCGAGGCCTCCAACCCGAATGTCACAAATGTGCGGCGGGGCAACGACCGGTACATAGCGAACGTATTGAAAAGCGGACACGGCTCGGTGCTGGAGCATGTAAATGCAACATTTATCTTCAGAAACGTATCCAGGGTCTTTACCCATGAACTTGTACGCCACCGGGCGGGAATGGCCTACAGCCAGGAAAGCCTTAGATACGTCCGCCTTGACGATATTCCGGTATGGATTCCGGATTCGGCCCGCGAAAATCCGGAGGCGGAAAAAAAATTCAGGGAAGTAGTCGATTTCCTTGAAAACTCTCAAAAAGAGCTTGCCGAAATCTTCGGCATAACCGACATACAAGATTTTTCCAGCAAAAAAATGCTCACCTCAATGTTTCGGCGCCTGGCCCCCATAGGAACAGGAACCACAATAATGGTTACCGGAAACCTCAGGGCATGGAGACATATTATCGCCATGCGCACATCCGTGCATGCTGAAGAGGAAATCCGGCTGGTGGGCGGCCGGATTGCCGAAATCTGTCAACGCGAATTCCCGAACGTATTTCAGGATATGTACAAGGACAAAGAAACCGGGGCATGGATTTTTGACCACTCCAAGGTATAAAATTTTTTTCCGGCCCCTAATTATTGCCGCTGTCCCTGAATCGAAGAAACAATGAAAGCTGTTAAATTTGAAGACAAAAACGTTCTCCTGACAGAAAATCCGGTCCCCGGGATACGAAAAGGCGAGGCGCTTATAAAAATCTCAATGGCGGGGATTTGTAACACTGATTTTGAAATTTTTAACGGTTATGCAGGATTTTCAGGCATCCCGGGCCACGAATTTGCAGGAACAGTGGAAAAGGCCCCGGACTTCCCGGAACTTGAAGGCAAACGGATAACCTCGGATATAAACTGCGGCTGCGGGAAGTGCGGATGGTGCAGGTCCGGGGATGCCAGGCATTGTCCCGACAGATCCGTGATAGGAATAAGGGACAGAAACGGAGCTTTTGCAGAATACTTATCCGTTCCCGTCAAAAACATTCACCTCATACCCGAATCAGTGGAAAACTACCGTGCTGTTTTCGCGGAACCTCTGGCCGCGGCCCTGGAAATCACCCAGCAGATTCACATAAAAAACAGCGACCGCATCGTCGTGCTCGGTGACGGCAAAATGGGGCTGCTTGCAGCACTTGCCTTAAGACACCATTGTGCAAATCTAATGCTTGCAGGACGGCACCCTGAAAAACTAGCTATTGCCTCAAAAAAGGGAGTTGACACATTACTGCTCAAACGCGGGGATTCGACGGAGGCCGCTGATACAATGCCCTGCGGCCCTTTTGATATTGTGGTGGAGGCCACGGGCAGCCCGGATGGAATTCAGGATGCCCTTTCCCTGGTTCGGGCCGAGGGCACTGTTATAGCAAAAACAACTTCACACAGCCGGTCCCGGATAGATCTTTCCAAAGTAGTTGTAAACGAGATACACCTTCTCGGCTCCAGGTGCGGGGATATCAACCTCGCACTAAGGTATCTTGAAAACTGGCTGGTAGACGTCAAGCCCCTTGTGGAAAAAGTATATTCTTTCTCAGATTTCACGGAAGCTTTTGATCATGCCGGGCGCAAGGGCAGCCTCAAAGTACTCCTTGATATGAACCGCCCCTGAGGCGGTCATTTAAAAAATTTTTTGATCCCCTCTTCTATGAGTTTTTCAGTCCCCTTTTCCTTTAGCTGCTGTTTGACCACGGATCTGTCCAGGATGAATTTTGGACTGTTTGCAGTTCCCGAGACCGACACAGGGAGCCTGGTCCACCCTTCTTTGTCGGCCATCAGACGGCCTGCCAGGCTGTCGCCGGAAAGCCGGTCGGAAAAACCCGGGGCAACTCTGAGGTTCAATGAAAGATCCAGGGATCCGTCAAGCCCTATAATGCCTGAAGGCTTCATTTTCATGTCTTTGCCGTCAAAATCTCCTTCTACTTTTACCTTGCCCCTCTCTATTTTCAGGTTCCCCTTAAAAGAATCAAAATCAACGGTCTTTAAACTGCCAGCCCCGAGCATAGAGGCAAGTTCGCCGGTTATCTGTCCGCCCGAAATCCCGCCGTTGGAAATTTCGAAATCCGACTGCCCTGTAAGAGTCTTTTCAATATCACTCATCCGGATTCCTCTGCCTGAAAAATCTCCGCTTAGGTCGGCGGTTCCCGATACAAGCCATCCCGCCTTTGGATACATCGCATTTATTACTTCCGATGATTTTATATTCTCCAGCAGCAGGTTTGCCCTATATTCCATGTCTTTTTGCCCGAGGTTTATGCTTGCATCCGCTTTTGCCCCGCCTTCGGCAACACGGGCGGAAAACGACTCCATTGTAAACACATTGTCGATCAACGTATAATTGATAAGAAGATCATTCATTGGCAATTCCCTGTAGCTTGCCTCCTGGACCTGGATTTGCCCCTCGGCTCGGATCGGGAGATCAAAAGTTCCTGCTTCCTGTTTTTGTGAACTGTTTCCGCCGTTTTCAGGGCCGCCGGGATTTCCGGCTTTGCCTCCGTCTTTTTTACCGTTTTCCGGGTCTTTAGCACCGGCTCCGCCTGCAGCCTCAATCAGGCGGTCAAGATCCAGACGTTTTGCCGTGACCTTGTTATTGATACGGATCGGATCTGATAAAAACTCCGTAATTTCAAAATCCAGCGAGGCGGTATCCCCGCCTAGTTTCAATTCAGTTTCCCTGGATAAGATCCGGTCTGCGGAAAGAATTATATTTCCGGAAGCAGCGGTCTTAAGATCATTTATCATGACGCCTGCACTGTCAAGACGCACTCTTCCGCTTTGAAGCAATTGTTTCGGTTTTGCCGCAGCACCGGCAAGGCGGATTTCGGCCTGAATCTTTCCGGACGGGTCGGCTTCGGATGCCATTTTTGAATATTCTTCCGGCATTGCCGCCATGATTTTTTTAACATCTGTTTCAGGCAGCTCCAGAGAAATGTCAATTTCAGGCGCAGATCCGTATGATACATTGCCTGCCGCGTTCATGGAAATGCCGTTTAAATCCGCATTAATACTTCTTAATTTAAGATTTTGAGCTCCAAGTTCTGCGGCCAGATCATGATCAATCACAACTGCTGTATTTTCAAACGGGGCATCAGGCAGTGCGTCAAGCACCATGTCCACTTCGTCGGCCCTGAGCGTACCAGTGGAACTCACCTTGTCGGCATCAGTTTCAATTGTTGTATCAAGACTGAGCTTTGCCGAAGAAATCCTGCCCGGTACCCGGTCACTGAAATAAGGCTCAAAATCCAGGGCGTCCAAACCTTTGATCCGGGCATCAGCCCTGACCTTTCGGCTTGCCGCATCAGCGGTTCCTGAAACAGAAACCGGCGCCCCGCTCAAGCTGGCCTTCAGCTCAAAGGGAAATGAGCCCTTCAGGGAAATATTGCGGGCAGACAGCTCAAGATTGTCAACCCGGGATGTAAGCGGCTCATCTGCCGCAGCCTTGTCAATAAAGCTGAGACTGCCGCCTTTTATCTGCACCTGGTTGACCATAAGATCAATAGCAGGGTCCGGGCTGTTTTCCTGTGCCAGCGCAACAGATGCTTCCACAGTTTTCCCTGGCCTGTAAGCGCCGGCCTCTTCTTTGTCCTCCAGCAGATCGCTGAAATTAAAAGCACCGTCTTTGTACCGAACCGCCCGTATATCAGGATTAATCAGCCTCAGATCATCAACGGCGACCTGTTTTTTTAAAAGCGGCCAAAGCTTATATCGCAGCACCAGGGATTCGGCAGAGACAAATGTTTCATCCTCTTCGCGCATCATCACATTGAAATCCTTTATTGAAATCCCGGAAAACAGGCTGATACTGATCTCCCCAATGCTTACCTGCCTGTTGAGAGCCTTTTCAGCAACGGGCAAAACAGTCTTTTTTACCCGCTCAGGAGTAATCAGCAGTTTGGCGGCAACCAGAAGTATAACTGCCAGAACAACCAGTACAGCAAAAACCCACCCCGTGATCTTGAGCATTTTTTTCATAACGCCGTCCGCTGTATAATTTTATAATTTATGTTGCAGATATTGGCCGGCATCGCCGCTTTATGGCAGACAGCCGGCAGAAACGCTCTTATTGTGTTTGTTTATATTACCTAAACTGAGCTCAATTTGGGTATTATTCAATGGATTTCTCTGGTTGTCAAAAAATAAAACGAAAATAATAAAACGATTAAACAAAAACCCTCCTCGCGGTCTTGTTGCTTGGATGCGGGCTAAGCCCGGGGCAGCCTTTTCGTGCGCTGCATTCGGGCCGGGCATCTGCACGGCTCGCTACGCCGCGTCCGGCGAACTCGCCCCCTATCGGGGGCTCAAACAAGCGCCGGCCGCCCGGCTTCGCTCGCCTGCAGCTGCTGTCCGGCCCTCATGCAATGCGCCCTCAAAGCCCGCCCCGGCTTAGCCGCATAGTACAAACCTGCAAAATTAAAATTTACAGAAACGGTTCTGCCAAAAGAAGTTCTTTTAGATCCACACGCTTAAAACACCCAGAAGCCTAAACCTGAAACTTCCCGGGATTTGGTCTCAGGGCCGGCGGGGAGGTTTGTTCATCTGCATCGAGCGCGCAAGCGGTCGGCAGGGAACAAACTTCACCGCCGGCCCGCAGCGGAAAGGACTGAAAGAGCCGATTGGATTTTTGCAGGGACTTTCACACATACACAGAGTTTCTGGTTGCCAATATACCGCACGGGGCTTAAAATCTTTAACAAAATACAAAATTTTTTGCTTCGATGAGGATACGTATGAACAGAAATGAAATGATTTCCAGGATAAAACATGCAGACAAGCCGTGGGACCTTGTGATTGTCGGCGGCGGCGCTACCGGGCTTGGCTGCGCGATTGACGGGGCATCCAGGGGATACCGGGTACTGCTTCTGGAACAGGACGATTTTGCCAAAGGGACATCGAGCAGAAGTACAAAACTGATCCACGGAGGTGTAAGATACCTTCAGCAGGGAAACCTCTCGCTCGTTCTCGAAGCCTTAAAGGAACGCGGACGTCTTAAAAGAAACGCTCCGCATCTTGTCCACAACCTCCCCTTTGTAGTGCCAAACTACGACTGGTGGGAAGGCCCCTTCTACGGCATAGGCCTAAAGATATACGACATCCTTGCAGGCAAGCACGGGTTCGGACACTCCAAGTTTCTCTCAAAGGAGAAAACCCGGAAATATCTGCCCACTGTTGAGACGGAAGGACTGCTGGGAGGGGTTATCTATTATGACGGCCAGTTCGACGATTCAAGACTAGCCATAAACATGGCACAGACCGCGGCGGAACAGTCTGCAACCGTTGTCAGCTACATGAAGGTCGAAGGCCTTATAAAAGAAAAGCAGATGACAGCAGGCGTACTTGCCAGGGACATGGAAACAGGAGAGGAATACCATATCAGGGCAAACGGGGTTATAAACGCCACGGGCGTGTTCACAGATGAAGTGCTGAAAATGGACGACCCAGGTGCCCGCAGGATGATTCTGCCGAGCCAGGGTATTCACCTGGTGCTTGACGACTCGTTTCTGCCCGGTGATACCGCCATCATGGTGCCGCACACAGCAGACGGAAGAGTCCTGTTTGCCACCCCGTGGCATGACAGGGTAATTGTTGGCACAACCGACACCATGGTTGACCAGATCCTTGCAGAACCCCGGCCTTTTGAAGACGAAATAGAATTTTTGCTTTCCCATGCCGCAAAATATCTGGAAAAAGACCCGTCAGCCTCTGATGTGCTGAGCGTCTTTGCGGGGCTTCGCCCGCTTGTAACCCGGGGAGATGAAGAAAACACTGCTGCTGTTTCCAGGGATCATACCATATACATTTCCCGCTCCGGGCTGGTGACGGTAACCGGCGGCAAATGGACCACCTACAGAAAAATGGCCGAAGACGCAATCGATAATGCGGCGGTTATTGCTCATCTTGAGGAGCGGCAGTGCGTCACCCGGGATCTGCACATCCACGGTTATCACAATCATGCGGAAAAATTCGGGAATCTGGCGGTCTACGGATCTGATGCCGCGGGAATAAACGATCTGATACGCCAACAGCCGGAATTAAACGAGCCTGTACATCCCCACCTGAATACCACCGCAGCAGAGGTGGTATGGGCTGTACGCCACGAAATGGCACGCACCGTGGAGGACTTTTTGTCCAGACGAACACGTGCTCTTATGCTCAATGCCAAAGCCAGCATGGAAGCAGCCTCCCGGGTGGCCGAATTTATGGCCGACGAACTGGGATACGAAAGGGACTGGGTTGAGACTCAGACTTCGGCTTACCGGGAACTTGCCAAAGGGTACCTGCTCTGAAATCCGTTACACGGGACTTAACCTGAAGCCGTTTCCGGTTATTTTTCATGCCCAAAACGACCCACCAGAAAGCCGTCTATCAGAAGGGAAACAAGATGGTGAAGCACGCAGACCACCAGCGCCTGGCCGTACTGAGGAAAAAGGGTGACCTGCAGAACAATGGACAACGGCAGGGTTTTCTGGCTTCCCATGAAAATGATCGACTCCATCCTTCCGCGCGGAACTGAAAACATATAAACCGAGACAAAGGCGCAGGACAGAAGTCCGAGATGAAACAGCGCCGAAAGACCGCCAGCCCGGATCATTCCTGTCCAGTTATCCTCAAGCACAGGCATGGCCTGGGATACTCCCATCCAGACAATACACAGGATCAGGCATTGATTTATGATGTGCAGTTTCGGGCCTGCTGATCTCAGATATGATGCCGCCTTGTATTTTACCGTCAGACCTATGCACAGGGGCACCAGCACGTAAAATGCGATCTTTATCATCACCGCCACCCGGTCAAATGCTATCTCCGATGCTGAAACCCCTGTCAAACCAAGCAGAAACGGAAGCGTGGCAGGAATGGTAAACATGCACAATAGATTTGCCGTAATTGTTATAAAAAGTGCATGTGCCGGATTTCCGCCTGCTGCGCCGCTCATTACCACCCCGCTGCTCAGTGTTGTGGGCATAACAGCCACCAAAAAAAGACCTAAAAGAACCCCTGTTTCAAGCGGTATCAGGGCAACTACTGCGGCAAGAAGCGGGGCAATCAGAAAAATAAGCCCCAAGGCAATAAGTGCTCCCGGTATATCGCTTATCCCGGAACGGATCTGCCCGGCGTCAAGAAGCATTCCGGAAAACAGAAAAATCAGAAAAATAACCGCATCAGCCCCATGATACTGCTTTAGTATCACACCAAGGCGAGCCACAGCCGCTGTCGGCTCCAGCAGGGTTATCACAAACACCCCTGCCAGACCGAGCAGAAACCAGTATTTCCTGACAAGTTTCAAGATTATTAAACATCCTTTCAATACCCGGTAACCCGGATTTTTTCTATTGCACACAAGCCTTAAATCGGGTTAGATAACCAGAAATTCAAATTAACAGATCTGCCGCACTTCATATTTACAGTCAAGGCTTTTTCCATGAGGTTGAAAAGACTGGAAATCTACGGTTTCAAATCATTTGCCGAAAAATGCGTTATCTCATTTCCTCCCGGCATTTCCGCTGTAGTGGGGCCGAACGGCTGCGGAAAGAGCAACATAATTGACGCCATCAAGTGGGTCATGGGTGAGCAGAGCGTCCGGCAGCTTCGCGGAAAAGCCATGGGAGATGTCATTTTTTCAGGCACAGATAAAAAAGCGCCTGTCAACATGGCCGAGGTGTCCCTTACCATTGCCGATGTTTCAGAACATGGAGCCTCACCTGTCAGCGCTTATTCAGAAATCATGATCACCAGGCGCTTATACAGATCCGGGGAAAGCCACTACCTGATAAACAAACAGCCGTGCCGCTTAAAAGACGTCCATGACATATTCCTCCGCCACGGCATGGGCTCAAGATCCTGCGCAATTATCCAGCAGGGAAATATAGGCGCAATAACAGAGGCTTCCCCGGAGGAGCGCCGCAGCTTCATAGAGGAGGCAGCCGGGGTTGTACGGTACAAAAACCGCAGACAGGAAGCTGCTGCAAAAGTAAAGGCAACCCGCCAGAATCTTACACGCATAAACGATATTCTGGATGAAATCGGAAGCCAGCTTGAAACCCTCTCCCATGAGGCCCAAAGAGCCCTGGAGTATAAAGAATACTCCAGTCGGCTAAAGGAAACAGATTTTCTGATAACTGTTTACTATTATGAGGATTACGCACGGCGCATTGCTGAAACCAGGGAACTTCTTGACCGGCTCAAGGAAAAGGACTCCGCGAGCGAAGAGGCTATAAAAGAATTAAATTCAGCACTGGAAGATATCGACAGCCGGCGCAGTGAAAAGGAAAAAGAAATAACACAACTGCGCGCGCAAAAGGCTGAAAGCCAGAGCACCAAAGACAGGCTTGAAGAAGAGCTCAATAATCTGAATGACCGAAAAGAGAACCTGGAGCAGGAGATTTCAGACCTCGGGCAGTCCCTGGACGAGGCAGAGGCCGAAAGCAGAAAAATAGAAGCCGAAATTGAACAGGGAGAAGAAAAATGCCGGGAACTCGACTCATCAGTTAGACGCATACAGGACCGGATCAAGGAGCAGGAATCGGCATCAAGGGATGACAGGACAAAGCTTGACTCCCTTAAAGAGCAGCTCGAAGAACGGAAAAAAAAACACACCGAACTTGCCTCCAGGCGGGCCGCATATCATAACACCTATCACAGTGCCGCAGCGGGCAAAGATCACGTCAAGCGCAGGCTAAGGCAGGTGGAATCCGAAAAGACCGAAACAGAAAAAAACATAGCAGAGCTTGAAAAAACACATACACAGCAGCAGTCCAGGCAAAAAGAGCTACAGGAAATCCGCGGCGAGCAGGAAGGAGAAATAAACCGTTGCAGGGAAGCGCTCAGGGTTGAGAGCAGAAAGCTCGATGAACAGATCAGGGCGGCAAACGACCTTACCAACCAGCGTTCCAGACTGAAGTCCAAATTAAATGTTTTAAACCGCATGCACGCGAATTTCGAATGGTATAAAGACGGGGTGCGGGCGGTCATGAAAGACCAGAAATCCAATCGTGACGGAGAAAAACAGGGATACCTGGAAATCATCGCAGACATAATAGAACCTGAAGCCGGATATGAAGCAGCCGCAGAGGCCGCCCTGGGGGAAACCCTGCAGTATATTGTTGTAACCGACAGCGAAGCCGGCTTAAACGCGCTTGATTTTCTTAAAAAAAACAACGCCGGCAGAAGCGGGTTCATCCCGGCCGGCACCAAAGGAGCCCCGGTCATAAACCAGTGGGAAGACAGCGGAGTTATTTCCCTCTGCAGCCGGATACGGGTAAAAAAGGGTTTTGAGAACGTGATTGAAACCCTTATAGGGGATGCGGGGGTTGCAGAGGACATAGAAACCGCAATTGCCGAAATGGCTTCAGGGACAAACTTTCGGGTTATTGCCGCCAAAAGCGGAGACTTGGTGACCTCTTCAGGCATAATAGTGGGTGGCAGCACGGACAAGATGGCCGGAATACTTGAAAAAAAGCAGGAAATAAAGCAGCTTGACGCGGAGCTGGAGGATACGGAAAAAAAGCTCAAAGAGGCCAAACAACGTCAGAAGGAACAGGAAGAAGCGGTACGCGATTATGAAAACCGACTGACTTCGCTTACTGAAAAAAAATATGAAAACGACGCCGCGCTGATCGAAGCTGATAAGGCGGCCTACAAGACCGGGGAAAAAATCAGACAGGCCCGCCAGAGACTGGAAGTGGTAGAACTGGAGCAGCAGCGCCTGCAAGGGGAAAAAGATGATATAAGCCGGGAACTTGCCAGCCACGATACCGCCCTCACGGAAATTTCAAAACAGATAGATTCCGTACAGAAACAAATTGATGGTTTAAAACAGGAGACCCAAAAACTTGAAGAAAAAATCAAGGATTTTGAAAACAGGCGCAATGACTTGAATCTGGAGCTGACAAAATATAATGCCGAACTGGAAAACAAAAGGAACACGCTTGACAGGTTAAAGGAATTCAGGGACGAAGCAAGGCGAAGAATTGACCGTCTGCACAGCGAAATTGAAAAAAAACAGCAGCAGGCCGAAAGCTCCGGGCAGCAGGCCGAAGAAGCAGAAAAGAAGCTTGAGGCTGAAAAAAAGAAACTGCATACCCTTGGCCGGCGGCTCAAATCAGAACAATCTGAATTCGACCATCTCTCAAGTCAAAGAAAGAAAACCGATACAGGCATTTCAAAAGCCCGCAACGAGCTTGAAAAAACACGAGGAAAGATCCACAGGCTTGAGCTGGATCTTTCCGGCTTAAACATAAACCAGGAAAACCTTGTAAACAGGTTCCTGGAAAAATACCCGGAGTCTTTTGAAAAGGTACGCTCCGAATATCGGGAGCAGGTTGTCTCAAATGAGTTTTCAATCGAAGAAACCGAACACAGGCGAACGGTTCTGAGGCAGAAGATAGATGACATGGGCGAGGTAAACCTGGGGGCAATAGAGGCTTATGAAGACCAGAAAAGCCGCTACGACTTCCTGGCGGGCCACAGGGACGATCTTGTAAAGGCCATAGAAGATCTGGAAAACGTTATCAAAAGGATCAACAGGATAACAAAAAGGCTGTTTACCGAAACATTTGAAGCCATAAATGAAAAATTCTCGGAGCTGTTCCCAAAGCTTTTCAACGGAGGCGCCGCCTGGCTGGAACTTACCATGCCCGACAACCCTCTTGAGACCGGAGTGGAACTTATGATCAATCCGCCCGGAAAAAAGGTAAGCCGCCTAAGCCTGCTCTCGGGCGGTGAAAAAGCTTTGTCCGCAATTGCGTTTATCTTTGCCATATTCTTATTAAATCCTGCTGCATTCTGTCTTCTTGATGAAATCGACGCCCCGCTCGACGATATAAACGTGGAACGTTTCAACGAACTTTTGAAAATCATAGGAGAAAAAACCCAGATAATAATGATCTCGCACAACAAAAAAACAATGGAATTCTCGGACATGCTGTTCGGGGTAACCATGGCCCAGAGCGGTGTGTCAAGGATCATATCTGTCAACGTGGATGAGGCCCTGAAAATCAGCGAGGAATCCGCCAAAACGAAACACAGCAAAGGAACCGGACATGCGAGGGCTCTTAACTGATCTGTACGAAAATTTCCGCCGGTTGCTGCCCGAACACGATCTTATATGGGTAATAATTTCGGCCGCGGCCGCGGTTCTTCTCATAATGATAATCCTGCTGTTTCTGTTCTTTCGGCGCAAGCGAAAAAAAGCCGGTCCAAAAGAGCAGACAAAAACAGAGGAGACAGAACAGCGGCCGGAACCGGAAACCGATACTGGAATCGCGAAAACATCGGGCCTGATGGACAGACTCAAGACAGGGCTTGGCAAAACCCGCAAATCCCTTACCCACAGGCTTGAAAACGCTGTCTCTGAAAAGGGCCGCATTGACCCGGAAGCGCTTGAAGACATTGAAGAGGCTCTTATAACGGCAGACGTGGGCATGGAAACAACCACCGCGCTTATACGAAAAATCGAGGCAAACGCATCCGGGATTTCCAGCGGCAAGGAACTTCGAGCATTTTTAAAACATGAAATCGCAGAAGTATTCAGGAATCTGGAAACGCCTAAACCGCCTTCCGGAAAACCCACGGTCATAATGGTGCTGGGGGTAAACGGCGTGGGCAAGACAACCACCATAGGAAAGCTTGCCCACAGGTTTCGGGAGGAAGGCCAAAGCGTCATTGTGGGCGCAGCAGACACTTTCCGGGCAGCGGCAGTGGAACAGCTCGGGATATGGGCCGAACGCGCAGGAGCCCGAATCGTCGCGCACAGGGAAAACGCCGACCCTGCCGCAGTAGCCTACGATGCGGTGGAGGCTGGAGTTTCAAGAGATATTGACCGGGTTATCATTGATACTGCAGGCAGGCTGCATACAAAAACAAACCTTATGGAACAACTTAAAAAAATAAAGCGCAGCATTGCCAAGAAAATACCTGACGCCCCGCACGAGGTTCTGCTGGTCCTGGACGCCACAACAGGACAGAATGCCGTCGCCCAGGCGAAAATGTTTCACGAAGGTATAGGCGTGACCGGGCTTGTATTGACCAAGCTGGACGGAACCGCCAAGGGGGGTATAGTTGTTGCTATCTGCAGCGCCATGAAACTCCCGGTTTCGTATATCGGTGTAGGTGAATCCGTTGAAGACCTTCAACCGTTTGATCCGGACCGTTTTGTCGATGCTCTTTTCTGAAGCTGCAGGGGAAAATCCAGCCTTCCGTCCCCGGGTTACCCCATAGTGTATAAATGCATTTTACAGTGGTTTCATACAATGATGATACATGATCTTGAGCTTTTGCTCTGACTCAAACGCCTTCCAGATCAAGGTTAACGAACAAAATTTTTCAAAAAATTTGTAAAAATCACATTTTATGTATTGACAAGCTGAAAAACCTACTTTAAGTTGTTATAAAATCAGGGCTTTTGAACGAACCTTAAAAAAAATGGGAGGGAAAAATCATGACAAAAGCAGAACTGGTCGAAAAAATGGCAAAAGATGCCGGAATTTCCAAGGTCGCGGCGACCGCAGCGCTCAACTCTTTTATGGACGGAGTTGTAAAATCGCTTAAGAAAAAAGACGGAAAAGTGACGCTGGTTGGATTCGGCACGTTCCAGAAGGTCCGCCGCAAGGCCAGGACCGGCAGAAATCCGCAGACCGGTGCGCCGATCAAGATCAAGGCCCGCAATGTGGTCAAATTCAAGCCGGGCAAGCAGCTGCGCGAGACCATCTAACAACTTTATTTCTATCTGCAACGGCAAATCGAGTAGGGGGGTTCCTTGCGGTTCCCCCCTCTCACACCACCGGGCAT
>JBKHFD010000012.1:0-34624 GCA_046540355.1 Desulfobacterales bacterium | reverse complement strand
GGCGGTGAGATCTCGGTTTTTGCGGGCCAGTATCCCAAAAGCATGAACTATTACCTGGACAGCAACGCTTTGTCTTCTGAAATTTTCGGGATAATGTTTGAAAGCCTGCTTTCAATCGATCCGGTCACCCGGGAATACAGGCCGGGACTGGCTGAAACCTGGCAGATTTCCGAGGACAAGAAAACCTTTACCTTTCGTATAGACGAACAGGCCAGGTGGAGTGACGGAGAGCCTGTAACCGCCAGTGATGTTGCCTGGACCTACGAGGCGGTAATGGATCCCGCCCACATGACAGGGCCTCACAAGGTCAGCCTGGAGCGCTTTGAGCCCCCTGAAATAATAGACAGACGGACCATCAGGTTTACCGCAAAATCCGTGCACTGGAAAAACCTGCTGTCTTTGGGGGGCATGAGCATCATGGCCGAACATGCCTACAAGGACAAGGATTTTAATAAAATCAACTTCTCGTTTCCTGTTGTTTCAGGCCCGTACAAACCCGGGGAAATCCAGGAAGGAAACCTCATAAGGCTTGTCAGAAGGCAGAACTGGTGGCAGAAGGATTTTGCCCAAAAACAGGGCAAATACAATTTTGATACAATTACCTTCAAATTCTACGCCGAGAGGGAAAACGCTTTTGAAGCCTTTAAAAAAGACAAAATAGATCTTTTCCCGGTCTATACCTCCCGCATCTGGGTAAAGGAGGCCTCGGGGAGTTCTTTTTTCAAAAATCATATAATCCGGCAGAAGATTCACAATCACAATCCGGTTGGATTCCAAGGGCTTGCAATGAACACGCGCAGACCCCCCTTTGACGATGTGCGGGTGAGAAAGGCCATGGCGCTTCTGCTTGACCGCAGAAAAATGAACCGCACCCTTATGTACAATCAGTACTTTCTGCACAGCTCCTATTTCGAGGATCTTTATTCAGAGGAAAACCCATGTCCCAACCCCCTTATTGAAATGGACAAGGAGGCGGCCCGCCAACTTCTTGACAAGGCCGGCTGGGAGGTAAACCCGGATACCGGAATAAGGGAAAAACAGGGAAGGGAACTAAAAGTCAAATTCCTTTCAAGGAATGCCTCGTCTGAAAAGTTTCTCTCAATATATGCAGAAGACCTGAAAGACGCGGGCATCAAGCTGTCAATAGACAAAAAGGACTGGGCGGCATGGTCCAGAAACATGGACGAATTCAACTACCAGATGACATGGGCTGCATGGGGGGCTTCCATGTTCAAGGACCCTGAGAGCATGTGGTCTTCAAAGGAGGCGGACCGCCAGGGCGGCTCCAATATCACGGGGTTTAAGAACGAGGAGGTGGACCGGCTGATTGAAAAGCAGAAAACCGAGTTCTCACTGGAAAAACGAAATGAAATCTGCAGACGCATTGATAAAATCGTGTTTGATTCCCACCCTTATGTTCTGCTCTGGAACATCGACTATACAAGGCTTCTTTACTGGAACAGGTTCGGCACCCCTGAAACCGTGCTTTCAAAGTATGGAAACGAAATGAGCGCACTGTGGTACTGGTGGTATGACCCTGATGCAGACGCGCTTTTAAAGGATGCTGTCAAACGGAAGTTTACGCTGCCTCCCAGGGAACTGGATATCTATTTTGACAAGGTGTTTCCGGAAGCTTCCTCCACCAGTTCATAGACTTTTCCAAGGGCCGTGTCCAGGTTCTCCGGTTTTGAACCCCCGGCCTGTGCCATATCGGGCCTGCCTCCTCCCCCGCCGCCGACTTCGGCGGCCACATGCTTTATGATATTTCCCGCATGGAACCTGTCCGTTAAGTCCTTTGTCACAACAGCGATCAAAAGCGCCTTTTGGTTATGCTCGGCCCCGAGAACCACCACGCCCGAGCCGACTTTTTCCCTGAACTGATCCGCAAGGCCGCGCAGCGCCCCCGGGTTGTCGGCCTGTACCTTTTTGGCAAGCACCTTGATCCCGTCAACGGAGCGCACTTCCTCTGTCATCTGATCCGCAGATCTGGCCGCAAGCTTTAACTTTAACTGTTCAACGGTCTTTTCCAGGTTTTTCTGGCCCGCCAGAAGGGCTTCAACCCTGGCGGGCACCGCCTCCGGGCGGTCCTTTAAAATGCGGGCCGCCTCGTTTAAGCTCCTGTTAATATTCTGTATAAACTCAAATGCAGCCCGACCCGTCATGCCCTCAATGCGTCTTACACCCGAGGCAACACTTGTCTCTGATAAGATCTTGAAAACCCCTATATCTCCGGTGCGACTTGTATGCGTGCCCCCGCAAAGCTCCTTGCTAAAGGAGTCCAGGGAAACAACGCGCACCGTGTCACCGTACTTCTCCTCGAAAAGGGCTACGGCATCTGTTTTAAACGCCTCTTCGGCATCCATTTCCTGAACCGAAACCGAAAAATTCTGTCTGATACGCTCGTTTACCCTTGTCTCAATCTCTTCGATTGTTGCGGTGTCAAGCTGGGAGAAATGGGTGAAGTCAAAGCGAAGTCTCTCAGGCCCCACATGGGAGCCTGCCTGCCTTACATGCTCTCCCACTGTTTCGCGCAGACTTTTGTGCAGAATATGAGTGGCTGTATGATTAAGTGCGGTGGCCTGTCTTTTTTCAGCATCAACGGCAAGAACAGCCTTGTCGTTACTGCGCACGGTTCCCGAAACAACCCTTCCCTGGTGTATTATAAGGCCTGTGGGGTCCTTGAATGTGTCATCCACCTCTATTTCAAAACCATCACCCCGGATTTTTCCGGTATCCCCGACCTGTCCGCCTGAAGCAGCGTAAAACGGTGTTTTTTCAACCACAACTTCCACGGCCCGGCCGGATTCTGCTAAATTGACAGCTTTTCCGTCCACCACGAGCAAAAGCAGCTCTGATTCACACTCCAACTGCCGGTAGCCCACGAATTTCGGAAATCTGTCCGTGGTTGCTGAAAACTCCCTGTAAGCCTCGCTTATTGAGGAAAACGAAGACACCGTCCTGGACTGCCGCCTTCTTTCCTCCATGGCGCGCTCAAAGCCTTCCATGTCAAGATCCAGACCCTTGCCGCGCACCACGTCGCGCACTATATCCACGGGAAATCCAAAGGTATCATATAGCTTGAAAATCACGTCCCCCGGCACCACGGTGGAGCCGTCCTTTTTCATCTGCCCGGTTGTCTCGGAGAGGAGCTTTAAGCCGTGATCAAGTGTTTCCAGGAAACGCACCTCCTCGTTTTTGAGCACGCTCGTTATAAAGGCCCTTTCTTCTTCAAGCTCGGGATAGGCCTCTTTCATTATCTCAAAGACCGGCTCCACTGTCTTGTGCAAAAACGGATCCTTAAGAGAAATGGTTCTTCCGTAGCGTATGGCCCTGCGCAGGATCCTGCGCAGCACGTAACCCCTCCCCTCGTTTGAGGGAAGAACACCGTCTCCGATCAAAAAAGCCGCGGCCCTGCTGTGATCCGCAATAACCTTTATGGCTATATCCGCTGCCTGGTCCCGCCCCATGCTCCATCCCGACAGGGACTCAATAGTGCGGATTATCGGCATGAAAAGGTCTGTTTCATAATTTGTGGCCACTCCCTGAATAATTGCGGCAATTCGCTCAAGGCCCATCCCGGTGTCAATGCTGGGCCTGGGAAGAGGAGTCATGTTGCCCTGTTCATCCCTGTTATACTGCATAAATACAAGGTTCCAGATCTCAAGAAACCTGTCGCACTCGCATCCCGGCATGCAATCCGGTCTGCCGCAGCCCATTTCCTCGCCGCGGTCTATAAGGATTTCAGAGCAGGGCCCGCGGGGGCCGGTCTCACCCATGGACCAGTAATTATCCTTCTCCCCAAGGCGCACTATGCGCTCATGAGAAACCCCTATATCGCCCTTCCAGATTTCATAGGCTTCCTCGTCGTCCAGGTAAATGGAGACCCAAAGATCTTCAGGAGGCAGGCCATAACCGTTTACCAAGAGATCCCAGGCATATTCTATGGCTTCTTTCTTAAAGTAATCTCCAAAGGAGAAATTGCCCAGCATCTCAAAAAACGTGTGATGCCGTGCCGTATACCCAACGTTTTCAAGATCATTGTGCTTGCCTCCTGCACGCAGGCATTTCTGCGAGGTGGCCGCACGTGTATAATCCCGTTTTTCCTCGCCGAGAAAAACGCGCTTGAACTGTACCATCCCGGCATTTGTAAACAGCAGGGTCGGATCGTCTGAAGGTACCAGGGGCGAACTTCTTACAATCTGGTGATCTTTCTGTCTGAAGTACTCGAAAAACTTCTTCCGGATCTCGTTTCCAGTCATCAATTGCACCTATTTTTCAGCAGCCGCCTTCTCCTTTTTCCCTGAAGCCCCGGACTGCTTCTCCTGCTCTTCTTGTGAGCCGGTTTCTTTTTTGCCCAGGCCCAGGGCGGCTTTTACCTTTTCCCGAAGCTCGGTAAACATCTCGGGGTTTTCCTGGAAAAATTTCTTTATATTTTCCCTGCCCTGACCCAGGCGCTCTCCCTGGTAAGAATACCAGGAACCGCTTTTCTCGATAACCCCGGCCTTAACGCCCATATCGAGCAGGTCTCCTGCAGCAGATATCCCCTCGCCGTACATCACGTCAAATTCCGCTTCCTTAAAGGGCGGAGCCAGCTTGTTTTTCACCACCTTTGCCTTTGTCCTGCTGCCCATCACCTCCTGGCCCTCCTTGATGGAGCCTGTGCGGCGGACCTCGATTCTTACCGAGGAATAAAATTTAAGAGCATTCCCGCCCGTGGTGGTCTCGGGGTTGCCGAAAACCACGCCGATCTTCATCCTGATCTGGTTGATAAATATCAGGGATGTGCTGGTCTTGCTTATGGTGCCTGTAAGCTTGCGCAGAGCCTGTGACATAAGCCTTGCCTGCAGACCCATGTGCGAGTCTCCCATCTCGCCCTCTATTTCAGCCCGGGGAACAAGAGCGGCCACGGAATCGATAACCAGAATATCGACCGCCCCGCTTCTAAGCAGCATTTCGGCTATCTCCAGGGCCTGCTCGCCCGTGTCGGGCTGAGAGACCAGCAGTTCATCGCAGTTTACACCGAGCTTTTTAGCGTAAGAAGTATCAAGAGCGTGTTCTGCATCTATAAAGGCTGCTATGCCTCCCTGCCTCTGGGCTTCTGCCACCGCATGAAGTGCAAGCGACGTCTTGCCGGAAGCCTCCGGCCCGTATATTTCGGTTACCCTGCCGCGCGGAATACCTCCTATTCCCAGGGCCAGGTCAAGAGCTATTGAGCCGGTGGGGATCGCAGGCACGTCTATTACTGTATTGCTGCCGAGCTTCATTATGGCGCCCTTGCCGAACTGACGCTCTATCTGGCCCATTGCGGTCTCAACGGCCTTTTCCTTGTCCACTGACTTATTCATATGCCCCTCCTCCAATTTAATTCCGTTGCCTTTGAAAATTCAAAACCCGAAATAATGACGGAAACATTAATATTTATTCGAATTCAGATATTCGGATTTTACATGAAAATTTTTGTTCATGCACTATCTATCTTCCCCGCTTAACGAATGATCAGACAGCTTCCGGTAAACCGGACCCCCGGGCGTAAGAGTGCTTTCAAAAAGCTCCAGGGAACCGGCTGTAAAAGGATCAGAAGCAAAATCCCCGTATTTGCGAATAGCATCAGCCAGAAGCGCGGAATCGCTTTTCCCTTTAAACCTGCCCAAAGTCAAATGTCCGGCAAACCGCCTGTTTTCCCTTTCAAATCCGAGCCCGGCCATGGCATCTTCAACGCTTTGCTGCAGATGTTCCAGAATTTCGGTCTGTCCGGCTACGCCGGCCCAGACAACCCTGGGGCGTCGAATACCGGGAAATACGCCAAGACCCTTTGCAAAAAGCTCCATGGGAGAAAATCCGGCGGCCGCTTCTGTAAGCTGTTCGCCTATTGCCATAGCATCTCCTGCCCGTATATCACCCAAAAACTTCAAAGTCAGGTGAATGTTTTCAGGATCGGTATATTTCATCCTTATACCGAAATTCTTAAGCTGCTCCTGGAGCCCGCTCAAAGCCCCTGTTACATGGCCGGGCAGAGCCACCGCTATAAAGGCCCTGATTTTTCTATCGCTTTCAACGGTCTGTCTATGATTGTTTTTTCCGCCATGCTCCATCATACTTAAATACCAGGTCCCGCGGTCTTTGACAGGGCTGCCAGGACCACACCCGCTACTGCCAGCAGAATTCTGCAGATCAGTCCCGCTGCCAGATCGTCGGCGACCACTCCGGCCCCGCCGGGCAACCTGGCCTCCAGCCATTTAACCGGAAACGGTTTTATTATATCAACACAGCGAAACAAAATAAACCCGGCTGCAGCCATGGGCCAGGAAAACGGCAGGCCTGCGAAAACCACGCCCATGCCGGCGATCTCATCTATTACCACTGCACCGGGATCCTTTTCCTCCATAATAACTTCCGCCCTGTCTGAGGACCAGACCGCCACCGCAATTACCGCTGCCAAAACAAAGGCGGCAAGAAGACCGGACAGGCGCGACATTGCATAATAGAGCAAAAGCCCGGGAATAGAGCCGAAAGTGCCCGGGGCAAAAGGCATTCTGCCTATATAGCCGCCTGTTGCAACCGCAAATGCAAGTTTACTCATTAAATTCATTTGTTTCTATGATCCGCCGGGCCTGCTGTCAAGGCATTGTTTATTCTCCGCCCGGCTCTCGGGTTCTCGGGGTTGAGCAGGCCGCGGCCCTGTAAACAGTCTGCAGGGCTATGCCCTGCTGTTCGGCAATTTGCCGGCAGGATTCGTACTCAGGGGTTATCCTGGCAGATCCATCAGGGGCATAAACCTGTTTTGCCTCAACCAGACCGTAATCGGTTTCAACACTGACTTTGCGTCTCTCCAGAACCTGTCTTTGGACAGGGTAGTATCGCAGCCCTATGGCGCTTGTCTCTGAAAGAATCCTGTCTGCAATATCAGCCCTGACCGATTTTTCGCACAAAACCTGCAGCATGGTGCCGGGCCTGCCTTTTTTCATATAAACCGGGATCATGTAGACATCCCTGGCACCCCCGGCAAACAGCCTGTCCGAAAGATAACCATAAATCTCCGGGTTCATATCGTCAATACAGGTCTCAATCATAAACATGGAATCAGGGCCCCCGGCTCTTGCCCTGCCTGTCATGATTCTCAAAACATTCGGCCTGCCCTCAATGACCCGGCTTCCCGCGCCGTATCCGGTTTTATCCAGTATCATCCCGGGCATGTCTTCAAAGCTTTGCGCCAGGGTGGTGATAATGGCCGCACCAGTGGGAGTAACCTGTTCAAAGGGAATACCTGATCCGTATACCGGAACCCCCTTAAGAAGGGCGGCAGTTGCAGGCGCCGGCACCGGGAGAGTGCCGTGTCTGCACTCAACAGAACCCCGGCCCATGGGAAGCGGCGATGAAATCACACTGTCAATGCCAAGATAGTCAACAGCCAGGGCGCATCCCACCATATCCACTATGGCATCCACGCCGCCCACCTCGTGGAAGTGCACGTCATCCTTTTTGCATCCGTGTATCTTCGCCTCGGCTTCAGCAAGCCTGTCAAACATAGCCAGGCTGGTTTTAACAACTCCGGGGGCAAGACCGCTTGAGGAAATTAATCTGTAAATGGCCTTGTAATCTCGTTCAGCCTTCTCTTGCCCACTCACTGAAACCCGCCTGGCTGAAATCCCGGAACTATGCACTGTTTCAGCCCTTATATCAAAGCCCTCCAAAGGCAGGTTTTCAGAAAGAGTGTTTTTGATCCAGTCCGCAGGCACGCCCAGATCCACAAGCGCCCCGAGGGTCATATCCCCGCTTATACCGGAAAAACAGTCAAAATAAGCTATCATTTTTCCGCCTCACCGGCTGAATGCATCCGAATGATTTCAACCAGAAGATCCACAGTTTTTGCCATCTCATCCAGGCCGATCCATTCACGTACCGTATGTATCTCCTGCATTCCCGTGCCGATTACTCCCGTGACAATGCCTTTTTCAAAAAATATGTTTGCATCAGAGCCGCCCCCTGTCCGCCTTGATGCAAGACTCCTTCCAAGCTTCATTGCCGCGGCTTTCGCATGCCTTACCACCGGATTATCTTCGGGGATTTGCGTGGCCGAAAATTCATTTTCCATGTCAACAGATATGCGCGGCAGGCCCGCCCCGGGATCGCGGTCGGAAAAGGCCTTTGCCTCGGCCTCAAAGGCATCTATAATATTTCGGCTTATGCGTTCGAGCTTTTGCGGATCATGGCTTCTTATCTCACCTTTTATCCGGACCTTTTCAGGTACGATATTTGTCGCACCGTCGCATTCTATCACCCCGATATTAGCCGTAGTCTCCGCATCAATGCGCCCCATTTCCAGGCGGGCTATCGCCCTGCTGGCAACCGAGATTGCATTAATCCCCTTTTCGGGTTCCGCGCCGGCATGGGCAGCCTTTCCGTGAACGTAGATCTCAAACCTGTTTGCCGCAGGCGCCCGGGTTATGATGGTTTCTGTGTCCGAGGTATCCAGGGAATAGCCGCAGCGTGATGAAATCATGCTGTAATCGAGATTTTTGGCCCCGAGCAGACCTATTTCCTCGCAGATTGTAAAAACCAGTTCCAGGGGGCCGAATTGCAGGGCGTTTTCATGGATCACGCGTACGGTTTCTATAATAATGGCGACAGCGCTTTTATCATCTGCTCCCAGTACCGTGGTGCCGTCGCTTTGAAACACCCCTTCTGAAAATTTCGGCTCCACGCCTGTACCCGGCTCCACCGTATCCATATGGGCGTTTAAAAGCAACCAGTGCGAATCCCTGTTTCCCGCAAACTTCATGATCAGGTTCCCAGTATCGCTGCCCGCTTTTTCTCCGGCATTATCAATATATACCTCCGGCTCAAAGGGCCGGAGCATCTCCCTGATTTTTTTCGAGATACCCGCCTCATTACCTGATACGCTGTCGGTTGCCGCCAACTCCATGAATGTTTCTTTTAATCTGTCCAGGTTGACCATTGCGTAAACACCTTAAACATGCTATTGACAAAATTCAGTCAGTCGCTAAATTTTATATTAAACTTTATGCGGAAGTGCGCAGCTCACTGGTGGGGCTCCCGGACTTCAAATCCGGTGTGGGGCGTTAACAGCGTCTCAGGTGGGTTCGATTCCCATGCACTTCCGCCATTTTTTATTACCATTTCAGTAAATTGTGAACTTCAATCCCCTTTGCTTTCGCTCACGATACCTTTACGGATTTAACACACCCTTTCACAAATTACAATTACAAAGCAGGAGATTTAAGGCCGCATGGATTTTTCCACGGGATCCAGGTCCCTGCACTTGCGGTGCTTTCCTTCTTCCGGCTGCCCTGGCAACCATGCATTTTGCTTGTTTTTAACCCATGTGTTACTGACGATTTTTATATCAACTCTTTACCAATCCTGCAAAATAAGATAGGCTGTTTTTCATAAATTAAAGGGCGGGGTTCCGTGTTCTATTGAACCCTCTGTAATTTTTATCAATCAACAACACAAAGGAGAGATGTAAATGACGGGAAAAAAATTTAAAATCCTTGGTTTCTGCCTGATCGCAGCTTTGCTCACAATGGCCGCGGCCGCCACGGCTTCCGCTGAAAAACTGGAAATCGTCACAGTCGACGCCAACCAGATCATGCAAAACCATCCTGCTTTTACTGAAGCCCAGCAGACGCTTCAAAGCGAGGTCCAGGAGATGAGAAAGGATATGGAAGGTAAAAACGAACAGGAACAGCAGCAGCAGCAGCAGCAGATGCAGCAGCAGATGCAGCAGCGCTCCCAGAAGCTGCAGCAGGAGGCCATGGAAAAAGTAAAACAGGACATCCAGAAAATTGCGGATGAAAAGGGCTACGACTACGTTATGGACGCCAACTCACTGTTGGCCGGCGGCAAGGATGTTACCGATGAAATAATGGAAGAACTCGGCGAAAAAGAAGACAATTCCTAAACTTTTGGAAGGATAAAGGCCCGGACCTTTTCAAAAAAGGTTCCGGGCTCCGGCTTCCCTATTATTGTGCGGGGGTGGCTTATTAAAAACCCGGCTTTAAGCCGGGATCGTGGAAATAATTGATTTTACCGATGCAGCAGCTCCCATCTGAAATAGTAATAACTGACAACCGTAAGTTCCGTCGGGTGGTGCGCACATCTGAGGCAGACTCCGTGAATCTGCCCAGCGGATCGATTTCGGTCCGCGAACTCGCTGAAATCGGGGCAGGCGGCATTTTTGCGATGAACGGGAAAAAGTATTACGTGCTTGAATGCGACACTTACGATCTTGTCATGAAGGGGATCAGGCGCGATACCCAGATTATCTATCCCAAGGATGCCGGCTACATCCTGCTGCGGCTGGACATATTTCCGGGCAAAAAAATCGGCGAGGCGGGCACAGGCTCAGGGGGGCTTACCCTTATAATGGCGCGGGCGGTGGGACAAAGCGGGCGCATATATACGTACGAGAAAAACCCCGAACTTGCCGCGGCAATCCGTAAAAACCTCAGGCCCGCAGAAAAATATGAAAATGTAGTCCTGTATACCAGCCCGGCAGAAGAAGGAATCAATGAGTCGCGACTTGACGCGTTTTTCCTGGATGTGCGCGACCCGGCCGAAGCCCTGGGGACAGTTTATGCAGCTTTGAAGCCCGGCGGGCACCTCGGGGTGCTGGTGCCAACCTCCAACCAGATGACCAGGCTTCTGTGGGCTCTGCGTGATTATCCTTTTATTATAACCGAAGCAGCCGAAATCTTTCTCCGCACCTACAAAACCAACCCCTCACGATTCAGACCCGAAGACCGCATGGTAGGCCATACGGGTTACCTGCTGTTTGCCCGGGCCCTGCTGGAGACTGGACATGTCGATGATCCTGAGCCGGGATGAGCCTATTCTTCATTATATTCCGCCTGATTTAAACTTGATGACACCGTAAAAAGTCCAATATCTGCGTTACGCGCAGTTTCTCAGAATTTCACGTACGCCTATGTACGCTGCATTCTTCGAAATTGCGCAAGCCTTGATCTTGAACTTTTTACGGTGTCATCTAAAATCAGACTTTTTACGAGAGTATCAAACTTAAATTAGGTTAAAACATTATAGCACACCACCGGCTCGAGCCTGTTTTTGACATAGACCTCTCCCCTGCATTCAAAGGCAAAATTACCTGCATTGGCGAGATACGACTGCTCGCCGATTATTATTTCCCCGCCCCTCGCCATTTCCTCCAGACGGGCCGCCACATTTACGCAGTCTCCGATAACCGTATAATCCATACGGTTTAAAGAACCTATATTTCCTATAATAGCGTTTCCAGTGTTAATGCCTATGCCTATTTCAAAGTACTCCAGACCCGCACGCCTGCGCCAATGCATCAATCCATCTGCGGCTGCCTGCATTTTAATGGCCGCGCTTACTGCGCTTTCAGCAGCATTGGTATCCTCATCCACCAGGCCGAAAACCGCGATGAGCTGATCGCCCACGAATTTGTCAAGAAGTCCGTGGTTTTCAAATACTATGTCCACCATCACGCTGAAATACTCGTTTAACATTTCCACGACTTCTTCTGCGGCCATGCGTTCGGCTATCGTGGTAAAGGAACGGATATCTGCAAACAGCACTGTTACGCTGCGCCTTTCTGTTTCCAGGAAAACCCCGTCTTTGAGGTTGATGAGTTTTTCCACCAGGTTGTTTCCCACATACCTGCTGATCCGGGCTCTTAATTCCTGTTCCTGTCTGCTGCGCTGATAGGACAGGGCCAGATCCCGGGCATAGACCATCAGCTGCGCTGCCTGCTCCTGGTTTTTGCGGTTCATATCCTCAAGCTTTTTGTAAAGGGAGTTGAAATGTTCCGCAATCTCATTTAGTTCACTGTCGGCTTGTATCCGTATGGGTTCGTGGTTTTCGCCGGCCTGAATCCTTGCTGTTTCCCGGCTCAGGTAGTAAAGCTGCTCTGCAGAGCGCCTGATCAGGAGAAAACCCGTCAGCATTGAAAACAGGGCAAGAGGAACAAACAAAAGCAGGCCATGGGTCAGACTGATTTTTTCGTGTATAAAAAGATAGACCACGAGAAGGCACGGTATAATCCCCATCAAGGCCAGGGCAACCGGCAGTTTGCCGTAAAACGTCTTATAATCTCTTCTTCGGCGTCTTTTCATTCACTGCAACCGCCGCGGCCGGAATCAATCCGCTGGAAATCAAATGTATGGCTAAAGTTGACTGCTATGCCTGTCTGGCCGGGGGAACAGGAAAAAACTGGGTCTTGCTGACGATGAATGCGCACCACATAAGCATCATTGGTTATCCGGGCCCGTACGTCCTCTGAGGCATCCAGTAAAATACAAAGACGCAGGAACTGACCGCGATAATAACGGGCCGGGTGCTGAGTTATAAACATGGCGCCGCTGCCCGAAATATCCCGCAGTCTGCTGTTTTCCTCAAACGGCTCCGAGTCGGCACTGTTTCCGGAAATCATGACAGGAAAACCAACAGGGTACCTGTCAAAACCCCGCTGCTCCACCTCCGCCCGGCCCGGATCCGTGCACGGCTCCGGGCCCGCGCCTGAAAAAAATCTTTTAAAAAACTCTGACAGACGCTCTTTAACGGATTGAAACAACGGGTCAATATCCTGTGCATCCCTTTTGTTACGTAAGGCAGACCCTGCGCACCTCATCCAGGTCGGTGTGTCCCTGGAACATTTTCATTATCCCGTCCTGGGCCAGGGTGGTCATGCCCTCGCTGCTTGCCTGCATGAAAAGCTCCTCTGCGCTGGCCTGCTTTTTGATCATGCGCTTGATTTCCTTCGTGCCGTCCATCAACTCATGGATCCCCATTCGCCCCTTATATCCGGTGCCGTTGCACTCGTCGCACCCTGCCGGCTTGTATAACTTAAGATCCGTGGAAAATGTTATCCCTGTCTTCTCAAAATCCTCAGGGCCGTATATCTCCATTATCTCCTCGAATTCTTCTTTTGAAGGTTTATATTCCTGCCTGCAGTTTTTACACAGCCGACGCAGAAGCCGCTGGGCAAGAACACATATAAAGGCGTCGGAAAAGTTCAGGGGGTTTAACCCCATGTCCAGAAGACGGGTAATGGTCTCGGGCGCCGAGTTGGTATGCAGGGTGGAGAAGACCAGGTGGCCCGTAAGAGATGCTTCAATCCCGATCGAGGCCGTCTCGAAATCCCGCATTTCGCCCACCATTATAACGTCCGGGTCGGCGCGCAGGAAAGAACGCATTATGTGGGCGAAGTCCAGCCCGATTTTCCTTTTTACTTCCACCTGGCGCAGGCCTTCCTGGGTGATTTCCACGGGCTCCTCAGCGGTCCATATCTTGCGCTCCGGGGTATTGATATGATGAAGGGCGGAATGAAGAGTTGTTGTTTTACCTGATCCCGTGGGCCCCACGCAGAGAATAAGCCCGTATGGCCTGGTTATCGCTTTTCTCATCACATTGAGATTCCGCTCGGTCATCCCCATTTCATCAATTTTCATGGCGCCTGCCGAAGCGAGAATCCGCATTACCGCATCTTCATAACCACCGGCATTGGGAAGAGTTGCAACACGGAGCTCAAACTGGGGCAGGCCCCGGCGCTTGAACTTAATCTTGCCGTCCTGGGGCATACGCCTTTCGGCAATATCAAGGCCGGACATGATCTTTATGCGCGAGAGTACAGCGTTGGCAAAGGTATTGGGAATATCCAGAAAATTCTGGCATACGCCGTCAATCCGGTAACGGATTTTTGTCTTCTTGGTAATTGCTGAAGGCTCAACGTGAATATCCGAGGCATTTTTTCTGTAAGCGTTTATAATAGCCTGATCCACCAGCCGGACAACCTTGCTGGAAGCCTCTGTGTAGGCATCCAGATCTTCTCCCTCTTCTTCCTCCTCTTCCTCGAATTCGATCTCGGGTAGCTCCCCGAAATCCATGGAGGGCTTAGTGCTGCCACTCTGCTCTTTTACGATCTTTTTTTCAGCAAAGAAATGGTTGATTATGGCTTCTATGTCTTCTTTTGTACCAACAGAGAACGTAAACTTGTTGGTATTGAAAAGAGCCTTTGCATGATCGAGTTTTCTGAGGTCCTTGGGATCGTCGAGCAGTATTTCAATATGGTCGATCTCCCAGTGAAGCGGAACCCACAGGTCCTGGAGCAGGAAAGGTTTCTTTAGATTGGTTAAAAGCTCATAGGGAACTTCCATATTGGGGTTATACGTCTTGTAAGGGCAGTTGTAATACGCTGAAAGTGATTTTCCTATCTGATCCTTAGGGACCTTGAACTGCTCCATTAATACATATTCAACGCTTTTTTTCGTCCTCTTTGACTGGTCAAGAGCCCTGCGCAGCTGGTCCGTGGTAACTATATTATTGCGCAGCAGATAGTCATAGCGCGATTCAAACCGCTGGCCGGGTTCTGCTGCTTCTATTTTTTCCTTGATTTTGGGATAGACGGGATCGATTTTCTGGACGGATTTATAACATTCAATCGCGAGTTCCTTGTAATCCCGCTGTTCCAGGGCCTGGCCGAGTTCGTATTTCATCTCTGCCTTTTTTTCGTCATCAACTTCCTTCTCGGATGCTATCCTGTCAATCTCTTCGGCCACCCTGGAGGGGGCATATATAGAGAAGAAACAGTCAAGCATGTCTAAATAAAAATTTTCAAGGGCATAATCCGTGTCAAGAAGCCTTTTGTATTCCTCCAAAGCCTCCTTGTAAAGGCCGAGTTCCTTGAACGCCATGGCGCTGTCGCGTATCTCGGGGGCGCTGCCGCCTATGGAAAGCCCCGACTTTATATGGGAGACATCCTCGCTGGAGAGCTCCGCGGCTGCAGGCTGTTCTTCAACCTCTTCGAGCTCCTGGCTCAACGCATCAATCCTTTCCCGGAGCTTTGCACTGGTTTCTTCGTCAAGGTCTGAAAATCCCTCCAGGATCTCTTTATACAGGGTTAACGCCTCTTCAGAAAGACCATGGGACTCATAGGCTTCGGCGGATTTCATCTTTGCATCAAAGCCGGATTTTTCCTTTACACCTTCCATTTCTTAAACGATCCTTGCTTGGTATCAAAAAATTCTTTTCTTTAAAATCTGGCCGATCCTTCCGCCCGGTTTAATCCTGTCGAGCGAGGACTGCAGAATTTCACAATTTAGGCGCACCATGGAAACCGGTGCTATATCATCTAAAACGGTTATAAAAAAACCCGGTCGGATTTTTCTGATGTAGAGCCGCCGCCTTTCAAATACAAATTCCGCCTCCAGGGTATCGACAAGTTCAGAAATCAGCAGGCTCCAGTCCATCCCCGCAAACCTGGATTCCTCCTCTTTATACCCTTCGGCAAACCTGCTAAGCAGCACCTCCCCCTGAGCGTCTATTACCGCAACTCCATGAACCCCTTCAATTGAGATAACATCCTTGAAAATATCTTTCATCATGCTCCCTGTGTGGATAAGACCCGTGCCAGAATCCGTTATTTGCGCAACAACTTTGTCTTCTGTTACATGACCGCATCTATGATGCGATCCCTGGAGGCATCAGGGGAAATTAAAATAACCGAGGCCTTTTCGCCCGGGACGATAACGCAATGACCTTTTTCTCCCCTGTTAACATACACCGCACCCAGCTCCCCCGAATTAAAACTTCTCCCCATTCTGGAGACCTCTTCTATTAAGTAATGCCAGGCAGGATCTTCGTAAATATCTTCCACCCCTTCTTCGCTACCAAGGGCTGATATTAATTCCTCCCGCACCTTTTCGGCCGGGGATGCAGTCTCGTAGCCGGCCGAAACTGCAAAATCCTCTCCGCCCGGCCGCGGTTGAGGATTCACTGCAGGCCCGGCCGTATCGAAAACCGCTGTATCCGCCTCCGGATTGGCACTCTGGCTTTTTCGAACCGGCGAGTCCAGGATAATTTCATCCTGATCCGACTCCTGCCCGGGATTAAATTCCTCTTCATTCTCATCCTTGGTGCGCATGGCATCGAGCAGAATGGCCTGCAGCTCCCCGTCAAGCTGCTTCTCAGTTATCGGACACCGGTTCTCAATTGATACCGACACGCCCGACCAGGACAAAATTTCATAAGCAGCTTCACGCCCCAGCCTGGTGCCGAGCCTGGCACCCATCAGATCTCCGTCCCGGAAAAAAAGCACCCCGTTCCTTGAAGAATTCTTGTCTTCAACCCGCAGGGTACAGGTCTGCTGCTCCATTTCAATAAGCTGTAGAAAGGTTTCCAGGGAAACATTGTGCAGACTCCCGCCTTCGCTTTTCTTCCTTAGCAGAGCCGTTATCTTTTCATCCAGATCCCGGGCGGTAAACGGTTTTGTCATGTAATCGTCCGCCCCGCTTTTAAAAACAACTTCCCGGGTTTTTGGCCGGTCGTAGGCGGTAATAATAATTACGGGAATATCCGGATACTCATGCTGCACACGGTTTAAAAGCTCAAATCCATCTATATTGGGCATACGCAGGTCGCTTACCACAATGCTGACCTGCTCGGATGCAAGAACCTCGAGGGCCTGGCTTCCGTCATAAGCCGGTATCATGGAAAAAACGCCGGAATAGCTTTCCATCTCTTTTTGCATCGCCTTAAGCCATGCTGTGTCGTCATCCACAAGCAGCACTTTCGGTTTCATATGGACTGTCCCGCCTCTGTATCAGGTAAAGGAATAATGCCTACAGCCTTACGTCAAATCCGACAATTTCATCGGCAAACTGACTGCGCCAGTCATCAAGCCGGCTGCGCAACTGACTGAGCAGGCCGTTTTCATGAGCGATTTCATAGACGCATTCTTCAATAGCACTCACAAGTTCATTTGGCCCGGCCGTTCCATTGTAAGTTATCTTTCCGCCGGAGTATTTGAATTCTGCGAGAAAAGGGTCCAGAAAATCAAATTTATCGGCTTTTTCAACAAACTTCCTGTTAAGCAGGGTTTCAAAATCAGAGCGTATCTTTCGGTTTTTCCGCACCAGGGTTTCCAGTATTCCCAGTAAACCCTGCAGCATCTCCGTCACCCGTTCCCGGCTTATCTGCCCCGCACCCTGCTCCGGGGCGGCCTTGACCGAGGCAGCACCTGTCTCCTGTGCCGCAGCCCCGGACTTATTGTTTCTGCCAGCCGCTTCCGCCTCTTCGGGTTCCATGAATACCCTGCTGACATTAAACCTGCCGCCGTGCTTCTTTGCTCGCAGAATCAGATCATCCCGGTATTCAGTGGAACGGTCGACATCACCCCCCTGATCTGCTGAAGAGCCGCCTATCACCTGGCCCTTGTAAAAAAAAAGCAGCCCGCCCTCTCCGTTGTTAAGTTCCACATCTATAAACCCGGTAAGTTTCTCCCCCTCCATTTTCTTTATCAGACCCCCCAGGTCTGTAAATTCAGAGGTCAGATCCTGGTAAAGATGCCTTGAGTTTGGCAGATTTGCCCAGAAATAAATCCTCTCCGGCAAAATGCGGTATACTGATACTGCAAAATTGTTGTCCCCGGCCTTCTCCATTATCCTGTCAACCGCCTGCTCGCCCTGGACCTGTTGTTTTCGGTCCTCCAGACAACCGTTGACCAGGCTCTGCTCATCAAAAAAAAGGACAGCTTCTGCAGCCTGGGACCTGAAATATATTGCTCCCGCGCCCAGTTCCCCCTGATAATGCTCGATTAGCTTGTCAATATTTAAATAATAGCTGTTTAACTCTTTTACCACGGGTTTTTCTCTGGGGATAATTATCATTTTTGCCCTGCCGCCTATTTTGCAACTATTTTTTTGCTGAAAGCTTTGTTCATAACACTACAACAGGCAATGCCGCCGTAAGCGTCCATCCGGCGCCGGCGGCACTACCTGTTTTTATATCTGTTGTGTTATACCGGTTTATCTGCGTCTTCGCAGGCGTTCAATGGAAAACCTCAGGCTGTCCTGCATACGCGATATGGCTTCTGCAAGACCGCCGATCTCGTCTCTTGAACGAATCTCTATTTCAGCTTCAAGATCACCCACGCTGATGCGGTCTGCGGCTTCGGTCAAGTACTGGAGATTGCGGCTTAACCTGTAGCCGTAGATTATAATGCACAACCCGATGAGCACGATTGCTCCGCCCAGAATGCCAAGGTTTATGTTTCGGGTATCGGTTGCCATCTGATCGGCGTCTTTTCGCAGGCCCTCGGTTTTCTCCGTGAACTCGTCCATGTAGGCTGTTGCAAGAACCGACAGAGGCGGTTTGTCTTCTCCAAGCTCAATCGGAGCAATGGCCATGTATTTTTCCCGCAGTTCTCCGTCCGTGTCCTTCCACATATAATGGCCTGTGGAAACATTTCTGCCCCAGGCCCCCTCCAGGACTGAATAAAATTCGTCAAAATAAGGACCCAGCGCCTTGCGCAGTGTATCGATATCAGGAATTCCGATCAGTTCCGGATTGGGATGGGCCCATATGATTGAGTCCCTGTCCTCGAGTTCTTCCTCTATAACGCAGGTATAACCTGTTTCACCCACCGCCTGGACCGCTATCTGGCTGAACTCTGGATCATAGCTAAAATCCTCCGGCTCCAGATCAGGATTGGCTTTTAAATAAATTTCGCACTGAAGGGCCACGTCCTTTGCCTTTTCCAAAAGCTGTTCTCGCCCCGCATCAGCCACAATCTCGGTGCTCTCATCGGTAATATCGGAAGCCAGTTTTTCAAGCTGCATCTGTGAAAAATAACCGGAACCCGCCATCAGGACAATTGGAACGACAAGGAACAGGAAAAACATTTTTCCCCGCAGCCCGATCCATCCTCTCCTGGCTCTTCCGCCGGATCTTTCCGGAGCAGGCGGCGCAGACGCCCCTCCCCGGCCGGATTCCGGCTCCGCAGATGAAGGCTCTGCAGACTCGGCCGCGGCATAAGACGGGCCGGGCTCCTCTTCCTCTTCGCCGTATGAAGGCTCTTCATATGCCGGGGCCTCATGTGAAGGCTCCTGGTACGAAGTCTCCTCCATCGGCTCAGCAGGACTCTCTGCTGTCTCCAGCAGCCTGGACAACTCGGTTACATGCCCGCATTCGTTGCATCGTACCCGGACGTTTCTGCCCCTGTATTGTTCAACCTTATCTGGATCTATATGATAGACCTTCCCGCACTCCTCGCAAATTACCGTCATTGCTCATCCTCCTTGCAAAATTGTTGGCGGCGTCAAAAACCTTTCCCTTCCCCGGGCTGTCTGAAAAATAGCATTCCAGAGCAAAGGCTTACAAATCAAGTCTTAATCTCGCGCAGCTTCTTTACCATTGCCTGCTGAAAGGCGACCTTGCGCTCCTCGCGCCTTATCTGCCTTGCCAGCAGGTCCACCAGTTCTGCTGCCCGATGGGCCGGAAAACTCTTTTGATCTTCCCCCATCCGGCTTATCTCATCCTCGATCACAACGTCTGCTATAGGCCCCATTGCACGGGAAAGCTGCGAGGATAAAAAATCGAAAAACTCCTTTCCAAGTGTGGGCATACTTTCTTTTGCGGGCTCGCAAAGCTTTAAATCATGCAGCTTACCTGCCACCTGGCGCAGATCCTTCATGGTCATGTTCAATGACTGTGCCACCTGGCCGAGATTCTTCTTCCCGTCGAGTTCCATAAGCACCTGAAGCATCCGGCTGTCAAGGGAGACCTCTCCCAGATCGGCGCGCACCGTACGCCTTAGTACCACCCGGGAAATGTCGCCCGAAAAAATATTTGCCATGTCATCGCCTCCGATCGATACGTTCTGCGGGACTTAAAAGATCTATACGTCCAGATTCCTGATAATCTGTTTTATTGAATGAAATTCCTCCCTGATGGTCTTTTTAAGTTCTTCCACGATATAATCCAGCGCCTCCCGGTCTGCCGGCACAGATGCTGCTGTGTCTTCTTTTTCTGCAGGCTTTTCTTCGGCCGGACCCTCCCCGGATTCAATTTCGAGAGTTCCCTGCTCTGCCGCCATCCCTTCTTCCGGTTGGTCTTCGGCGGCCACAGACACTTCTTCTGTCGCGCTGGGCGATTCTTCATAACTGAATTGCGCCGGCTCATAGGCCTCTTCACCTGCAAAAACCGGTTCTTCCCAAGGCCCGGGCGCTCCTTCCTCCCCAGTGACTTCCTCTTTAGCCCGGATATCTTCTGCAGTAAAATATTCTTTTTCTTCGCGGCCCGGTTCCTCGTGGAAAACCTCAGGGCCTGTGCTCGAGGGCTCCGCGGCTTTCTCCTTCTGGTCTTTTTCAGCCTGGGGTCTTTGCTTGCCGGCTTTCTTTGCGGCGGCAAGCTTTTCCTTAAAATCCTTAAAATTCCTTATCTGCTCGGAAAGAAGCCGTTTTCTTGCCGATTCCGATATATCCGGCTCGGTTATGGCCTTTTCAAAGCTCTTGAAAACAGACTGTACAAATTTGAAGGCTTCGGGACTGGCCCGCGCTTTTTTGGCTTTTATGTATTTTCCCACAGATTCGTGAAGCTTTAGAAACGTATGAAGGATCTTGTCATTCTGGTACCGGGCCTGGAGCTGTCCCACTTCATCGAGAAACGCTTTCATGCTCTCATCCGTGACTTCCCAGTCAATACCGAAGACAAGCGCCTTTAGCTGCTTAAGGGGCGAATCAGGCGCCTCTTGTCCTTCTGCGGCATCTTCCATGTCATAACCACTCCCGGGCTGTGCAGATCCGCCGTTATGCCCGGATTTAAATGACTCCCTGGCAGGACCGGAGTCCTGGCCGGCAGACTCGTCGTCTTCTTCGCCGAAGAGCTCTTCCAGCCTGCTTGAAACCTGTGATCCAATGTCATCATCATCGTTGCGGGTCAAGGGGGATCCCTCCTATTCCAGTTTTTTGCGCAAAGAGGTGACCGTTAGCGCAATAATTTTCTTCATCGTGGCGGCCACGTTATCGCCGCGTATAGCGCTGGCGGAAAAACAGGGCGCTTTTAAACGGCTGTTTAAATCCTTTTCAAGCGTTTCAACCGGCAGGATCGGAATTCCCTCATCCTCCAGGTCACGCTTGTTGTACTGCATAACCAGAGGGATATTGAAAATATTTTTGTTAAACGACTCCAGGTTCTCCTTGAGATTCTCCAATGAGCGAATATTCATCTCCCTTCGCAGGTCCATTGAATCTGCTACAAATACTATACCGTCCACTCCGCGCAAAACAAGCCGCCGGGTGGCGTTGTATTTTACCTGTCCGGGAACCGTGTATAACTGGATCTTTATGCTGTGGCCTTTTATTTCGCCTATGTCAAACGGAAGAAAATCAAAAAACAGGGTGCGGTCACCATAAGTCTTGACCGTAACCATCTCGTTTAAAATTCGTTTCTTGAACTTGCGGTTAATATACTCAAGATTCGTGGTTTTTCCTCCCCTCCCGGGCCCGTAATAAACTATCTTAACCTGTACTTCCCGCTTTTTCGGATTAATTAAAGCCAAATCGTTTTCCTCCGGAACAGCAGTTTATTTCAATTGAGCCGTTGCCGCCGGCACCTTGACATTTTTCCGGCTCAGGGGAATTTCCTATATCGTCTTCTGGATGCGCCTGACCGCTTCGGCCACCTTCAGCCGCAGGAAACCCAGGGATACGTTCTTGTTGAATATGGTGAGCAGAAGCAAATCATCGGCGACCTTGGTAAAATGTATGCTTTCTTCCTCGCCCTTGTGAAACAGCAGTGAAAATTCCTGCTCGCCTATGATGTTTGCCATTGCACTGACTGCCCCGTAATTCCCGGCCGCCAGGGCGGCCAGGGAGAACACATCGTGATCCGCCTCCCCGCTGTCGAGATTTACGATCACATTGCCGGCCAAATCCATGAGAATCACGCTCTGCACCCCCATATCTATCAGCTCCTTTTGCAGAATCTCCTCAATGGATTCGATCTGTTCCTTTGTAAAATCAATTGTAAACTCCATTGATGACCACCCCTTGGAAATAAATTTTAGGCACCCTCGTCCGCCGTTTTATTTGCATTTGCCCAACCGCAGCCCTATGACATACTATAAAATAAGTAGATATTAGAATTTATATCATATTTTAATTATTTATTTCAAGCTTTAAAAACATTCCGCATAGCCATTAAACAATGCAAAACCTAAAGATCTTTAAAATAGCGTTCCACCAGGGTCTCGGCAAGACCGGTATATCCGGCCACATCCAGATTTTTCAGGTTCTTTCCAAGATCTTGTGAAACCGACTGCAGCCCGTCTACAAAACAAATCAAATCATCCCTGGTAATGCGCCTGCCCCGGGTCAGGGTTTTTAATTTCTCATACGGCTCGCTTTCCCCGCAGGCCCGCATGGCAGACTGCACCGGCTCTGCAAGAAGCTCGGGATTAGCCTCCAGATCTTTCCTGATAGCCTGTTCGTCGGCCTCTATGCGGTCAAGCCCTTTTAGGGTACTTTTAAGGGCAATCAGCATATATCCGAAAACCGCCCCGAGATTGCGCAAAACCGTGCTGTCGCTCAAATCACGCTGATACCGGGATATCATCAGTTTTACTGCCATGTGCTCCATCATTGAAATCGCAAGCCCGGCATTTCCCTCGCTGTTTTCAAAATCAATGGGATTGATCTTATGGGGCATGGTGGAGGAGCCCACCTCGTCCTCCTTGAGCTTCTGTTTGAAATAGCCCAGTGATATATAGCCCCACATATCCCTGTCCAGATCTGTTATCACCGCGGCGGTCCGGACCATGCAGTGCAAAATCCCGGAAAGATAATTGTTGGGATTGACCTGGGTGGTATACAGCACCGGCGAAAGTCCCAGACACTTTTCGATAAATCCTGCAGTGGCGCCGATCCAGTCGATTGCGGGAAAAACAAAATTATGGGCATTATAATTGCCGCTTGCCCCGTTCATTTTTGCCTGTACAGGAAGATTCCCAAGGGTGTTTATCTCGTGGCGCAGACGCCAGGCGAAATTGACAAATTCTTTTCCAACCGTGGTGGGGGTTGCAGGCTGACCGTGGGTTCTTGCCATCATGGGAACAGCCTTGTATTTCCAGCCCAGACTTTCTATCTTTTCAACGGCCTGCCCGAGATTTTCAAGAAGCAGATCCCGGCCGCTTTTTACCATAAGTGCGTAAGCGGTATTGTTGATATCATCGGAAGTGCATGCGAAATGAACCCATTCCCTTATATGACCCAGGCCGGCCTCGATAAGCTTCTCCTTGATGTAATATTCCGCTGCCTTGACATCATGATTGGTCTGCTTCTCTATTGATTTGACCGCCAAAGCCTCCTTTGGATCAAATTTTTTGAAAATATCGTCTATCAGGCCGGCCTCCTCTTTGCCGATCCTGATCTGCACGACTTCGCGCAAAAGAAATTTAAGCCATTCCAACTCCACATAGACTCTGTAGCGTATCAATCCGTATTCGGAAAAGATTTCCTCCAGTCCCCCGGTATGGCGCCGGTATCTTCCGTCTAACACGGATATGGATTTTATAGCGGTCTCCTGGTCCATGATATCGTCCTTTTAGTTCTCCTGTATTTAGTTGCCGGTCTCCGTCTCAAGAAATGCGGTTGGACTGATCTCCCTGATGTAGCTCTTTACCCCGCTTACAATCCCTCGGGATATCTCCTGCTGATATTGCGAGTCGCCAAGACGCCTGCATTCTCCTTTGTTGCTTATAAAACCCGCTTCAACGAGTATGGAAGGCATCTGAGCGCCCAGCAGCACATAGAAGGGAGCCTGCTTAACCCCTTTGTTGTTGACATTGCTGAAACGCTTGTCCAGGCTCTCATACATTGAATCCTGAACATAGGTGGCAAGCTTGCTCGATTCATTCACCTTGGCGTTTCGCATCAGGTCGTCTAAAATCGTCTGAAGCTCGCTGATGTTTTTTTCCGAGGTCGCGTTCTCCCTGGCTGCCACGGCTATGGATTCCTTGTCTGCTGTCAGGTTCAGAAAATAAGTTTCAATACCCCTGGCGTTCTGATTTGAGGATGCATTGGCATGCAGGGAAATGAAAAGATCGGCCTTCTTGGTATTTGCAATCGCCGTGCGCTCCTCAAGGGAAAGATAAGTGTCATCGCTTCTTGTCAGCAGCACCTCGCAGTTTAATTCCTGGCGAAGCTGCGCTGCGAGCTTTTTGGCCATGTCAAGCACAACGTGCTTTTCATGCACCCCTCTTACAGATCCCGGAGCGCCGTAATCCCTGCCCCCGTGTCCGGGGTCGATCACTATCCTGCGCACTCCGAGGGCAAGCTGTCGGGCGATGGATGCGCCTTTTTCCTCCGCTCCGGCCCCGGAATCTTTTTTATCCTCCTTTTGCGCAACAGCACTTTCTTCTCCCCTTACGTCAATTACTATGCGGAAAGGATTTTTAAGGGAAAAAACATTGTAGTTTTCAAAAGACTTCATATCCACGACCACCCGCACTGTATTGCGGTCGTGTTGGCCTGCGCGAACGTCTTTTAACAGGCTGTCGTCTATGGGTATATTCTTTTGAATATCATTGCCCAGTCTACTGTTTTCAAGGTCCACATACAGCCTCTCTTGCATCTTGTTAATCGAGGGGTCCTTGTTTAAAAGATTGTTTTTAAAATCGGTTTCCTGGTTGGTGTCAATTACAATCCTCGTATAATCCGGGTTGGACCAATAGCGGATTCCGGTAACAGTGACCGGTTCCCCCTCCTTCGGCGCCTGGGAATCTGCGGCGGTATCCGTGGTTACCTCCCCCGAGGCTGTCTCCTCGGTCATCGCCTTTCGGATAGGCCCGTCGCCTTCGATTTCGTCCATTTTCTGCATAGCGCGCCTGCTGTATGTACTGGAGGGATATTCATCGATGATTTTGCGCAGAATCGATTCGGTTTTCTCACGGTCTTCGGGCTTATAGGAGTGAGCATAGAGTCCGTGGTAAAGCTCCGCAGTCATGAAAAGCCCTGCAGCAGCCCACGGTCCTTCGGGATCAGTCTCGTAAACCTTTTCAAACTCGCGTATGCAGTCGAGCCAGTACCTTTTGTATTTCTGGCGTTCCGGACTGTTCTTTAACTTCTGGTAACAGGACTCTGCGGAAAAATACTTCTTCCCGGCCTCATCTGCATCCGCCTTTCTGTCATCTCCGATCCGATCCAGGGCAGTCCCTGCTTTTGTGCTGTATTGGCTGGAAGAATATTTTTTTTCAACCTCTCGCAATATTGATCTGGCTTTTTTCAGGTCAGACGGGGCATAGGATTGTTTATACATCTCCTGATACAACTTGCCGGCCATGAACAGTCCTGCTGCGGCCCAGGGTCCGTCCGGATCCTGATCATGGACGGCCTCGAACTTGCGAATGCAGTCCAGCCAATAACTGCGGTATTCCTGCCTGTCAGGGTTATCCTTTAACTCCTGATAGCAGGATTCTGCGGAAAAATACAACTGATTGGGCGTGGTTCCTATGGATGCACAGGACCAGAACACCATTAACAAACAGATCAGTGAAGCAGGAACAATCCCCCGAAATATCATCGTCTTAACCGTTTTTCCGCAGCTTGTGATTTGTGGAGTCAATCCGCCGCCCTGTCATTTTCCGGCCCCTTTCCATTTAAAACTTTTTCCTGAAGCATGTTTAAATAATTAAGAGCCTCCAGAGGGGTCATCCTTGATATATCCACCTGTTTTATTTTCTCTATTACCGCTTCCCCGGAACCCGCAAAAAGGGGAAGCTGAACGTATTTGCGCCTGGAGCGAATGCGCCCCGCAGGGCCGGCGGCATCTCTTCCGAGCACATGACCCTGTTTTTCCACATTCTCCAGCACTTTTTTCGCTCTTTCAACAACTTTTTCAGGCATTCCGGCCAAGCGCGCAACCTGGATTCCGTAGCTGCGGCTCGTACCCCCTTCCACAAGCTGGTGCAGGAAAATGATCTCGTCCTCTATTTCCCTTACCGAGATACTGTAGTTCTTAACGCGCTCTTTTATGCGTGGAAGTTCTGTTAACTCGTGATAATGGGTCGCAAACATGGACTTTACCCCGGAGCCGTGGAGGTCGTGGAGATATTCAGCCACGGCCCATGCAATGCTCAGTCCGTCAAAGGTGCTTGTCCCGCGCCCGATTTCATCCATTATAACCAGGCTGTTCGGGGTCGCATTGTTCATTATATTTGCAGTCTCCTCCATTTCAACCATGAACGTACTCTGGCCCTGGGAAAGATTGTCAAGCGCTCCCACGCGGGTAAAAATCCTGTCAGTCGCAGCGATATCAGCCCGGGCAGCGGGCACAAATGATCCCATCTGCGCCATGATTACAATCAGGGCCACCTGGCGGAGCACAGTAGATTTTCCGGCCATGTTGGGCCCGGTTATAATCAGCAGCTGGTTTTCCCGGTTATCCAGGCTCATGGTGTTTGGCACAAACCGCTCGCCTGTTATCAGCTTTTCCACCACGGGATGCCTGCCGTCTTCTATGCTGATATGGCCGTCCGTGTTTATTTGCGGACGGTTATAATCATTGTGAACCGCAGCTTCAGCCAGGGCGCAGACGACATCCGTACGGGCGGCAAAGTCAGCGGCCGCCTGGATGGCTTTGTGGCAGCTTGTGACCTCGTCCTTTATTCTGCAGAATATCTCGTATTCCATTATTGCACGCTGCTCCTGGGCGCCCAGCACCTTGTTTTCAAATGATTTGAGCTCATCGGTGATATAGCGCTCCGCATTTACAAGGGTCTGCTTGCGCACGTAATGATCCGGCACAGAGTCAGCGTAACTTTTTGAGACCTCTATATAATAGCCGAAAACCTTGTTGTAGCGAACCTTAAGGGTCTGGATCCCGGTGGCCGCCTTCTCCCTTGCCTCAAGCTCCGCAAGCCAGCTCCTGCCGTCTCTTGCAATACTTATTAGTTCATCAAGATTCTCATCAAAGCCGGGCCTTATCATTCCCCCTTCGTTCACGGTCTGCGGCGGGTCATCGACCACGGCATTTGCTATTTTTCCGGCAAGTCCGGCAAGCTGCGGAAAAATCGATTCGTCGGGTTCAAGGATGTCCGCGTCAAAAACCTTCAATCGGGCGCGGATTTCAGGCAAGGCTTCCATGGATCTGCGAAGCGCGACCAGGTCCCGGGCATTGCCCTGACCCATTGCAAGTTTGGCGCCCAAGCGCTCAAGATCTGCCACTGATTTCAGATCCGATCTCATGCTCTTTCGCTCGGAGGAAAACTCCACCGCCTGTCCCACGGCTTCAAGACGATCTGCCACCGCCCCGGGATCGAGCAGGGGATATCTTATCCAGTGCTTTATCAGCCTGCCTCCCATTGCGGTTACCGTATGATCGAGCACCGACAGCAGAGTGGCCTGCCGGGCGCCGCTCCTCAGATTGGCGAGCAGTTCGAGATTTCTGCAGCTTACGTCGTCTATTCTGAGGTACCGGTCCGGAAAATAGGTTTCAAGCCCTGAGAGGTGGGCGATTTCCTGCTTCTGGGTCTCTCTGACGTAATAAAGCAAAGCCCCGGCCGCGCTGACCCCGGCCTTTAAGCGCTCGCAGCCGAATCCCTCGAGGCTGCGTGTCTTAAATTGCTCAAGAAGGCGCTGCCGGGCCTCTTTATATGAAAACGCCTCGTCATCAAGATAGCTTACAGCGGCTTCACCGAAGCATTCCATAGCCCGTTCATAGGCGGGGGCATTTTGAGCGGAATCCGGCAGCAGGATCTCACTTGGGGCGATCCGCCCCGCCTCTTCCATAACTGTTTCCATCTGTCCGCTCTGACAAAGCCGAAACGAGCCCGTGGAAAGATCCAGGCAGGACAGGCCGCAGCCGTCGGCCGTAATTGCCAGAGACATTATAAAATTGTTGGTGCGCGAATCAAGAAGGTCGCTGTTTACCACCATGCCCGGGGTGACTACCCGCACAACATCTCTTTTAACCAGCCCTTTCGCCTCTGCCGGATCTTCTGTCTGTTCGCATATGGCCACCTTATATCCCTTGTCTATAAGGCGGCCCAGGTAAATCTCCGCGGACTTAACCGGGACCCCGCACATGGGCACCGGGGTTTTTTCATGCTTGTTGCGGGAGGTAAGGGTGATTTCAAGCTCCCGGGATGCTGTTTCAGCATCCGAGAAAAACATCTCATAGAAGTCCCCCATCCGGTAGAAAAGGATATAGCCGGCATACTGCTCCTTTATCTCCAGATACTGCCTGATCATCGGCGTGAGCTCAGAATTTTTTCCGGCCTCACCTGTCATGGGAAAACTTATTCACCGGGTTTTTCTTGTTCGGTTCCGGCAGGCTGCTCGACCGCCTCAGTGTCACGCGGCTCCTGCAATTCCTGCCCTTTCCCGGGTTCCTTCTGCCCGGACGGGCCCTGGCTAGTTCCCGGGCCTGCCGCAGCCTCGGCTTCCAGACGGGAAATTTTCTTTTCATCTGCTGCAATTTTTTCGTTTAATTGCTTTATGGTCCTTCTTGACCGGATCTTGCCGGGCAGTGCTGAAAAATAGGATATCAGAAGACCTATTAAAAATACAGCCAGGTAATACACACCCGCGGGAAGCTCAGGGGTATCATAACTGAAAAAATGAAGATTGATACCCAGACTTTTGCCGTCAATAAAAAACCCCCTGTTCTGGTAAACCGCAAGCGCCACCAGCCCGATTATTACCAGCCAGAACAGATACTTTAACTTTTTCATGCCCGCTTCCTCCAAAATAGACTCGGGTTTGAAGTGTTACGGCCGTAAACTGCTTAAACCGCATTTTATAAAACTATTATATTGAATTTTTTGGCCGGAAAACTCAACCGTTTTTTAAGGCTCGCGCCCGGCGCGCAATATCTTTAAAATGACCTGATCTCCGGACGCATCTCCGGCGGAGCCTGACTTAAAAGATACTGATCCGTCATTCCGGCTATAAAATCGCGGACTATCTCCGCCCCGCTGTGGTTATTTACATAATCTTCGGCCATGTCCGCAATGAAGTTTCTGTATACAGGGGACTCCTCATTGCCAATGCAAATGTCACAGAAAAACCGCTCAAACAGGTGCCCGAAAATATCGCGAATCAAGCCGACATCCCGCTTGATCAAAGGATTTGAGTATATACGCTCGTAATTAAACTGCTTTAGCTTCCGCAGGGCCTCGGAGATCTCCGGACTGAAAGCCACATGATCCTCTCCGTAACTGTTTATTATAACATCGGTGACAAGGTTGTATACAATGGTCCCGTTGGTATCGCCGAGATGCCTGACACAGTCACGGGGAAGATCCTGACGCGTTATCAGGCCCAGGCGAATGGCATCTTCTATATCTCTTCCTATGTAGCTTATGGTATCTGAAAACCGCATAACGCAGCTTTCAAGAGTCATGGGCACAAGCTCCACGGGATGGCCCATCCGCCTGTCATAAAGCTCACGGTCATGGTCTTTAAACGACTTGGCCCTGGCAGGGGCCAAATGCCGGTCATGGACTTCGCCGTCATGGCAGAGTATTCCGTCTAATGTCTCAAGACACAGGTTCCAGCCCCGGCCCTTGCGCTCCACTTTTTCCAGAAACTGAACGCTTTGAACATTGTGGTGGTATTCCCCGATTCCGTGCTTTATGCACAGCTCTGAGAGAAAGCGCTCCCCGTCGTGGCCGAACGGTGCATGGCCTATATCATGACCTATTGCCACGGCCTCGATTAGGTCCTCGTTTAATCCCAGAAAACGCCCAATGGTTCTGGCCGCTTTGGAGGCAAGCTGGACATGGAGCATACGGTGGGTTATGTGATCATTTTTAATCAGGTAAAAAACCTGGGCCTTGTCAATATACCTGCTGTAGGCCAGGGAATGCAGAATCCGGTCCACGTCCACGGCATACTGCTGCCGGTAGTCTGTCTCCAGTTTCTCCTCCCGCCTTCTGCGCACACCTTCGGCACTGCTGGCGGCCCCGGGAAAAAGTATTTCCGCCTCCCTGTCATCGAGCAGCCTGCGCAGGCTCTTAAGAGAAGGCGGCCTATATCTCGCCATTTCTTATTTTGTCCTCCATCATCCTGTAATAGTCAATTCCTGCACTGGCAAAACCCGCCTTTCCGTATTTCATGTTGGCCTCGATAACATAAAGCCTGTTCCGGCATATACAGATGTCAATGCCCACGTCATTCCATCCGCACCTTCGCGCCGTGTCAAGCGCAAGCATGCGCGCTGACTCGGGTACCGCATCTGTGCTGATTCTCGCCCCGCATCCCAGGTTGGTCCGAAATTCCCCCTCGGCGGCGATTCTCCAGTATGCATGGGCCACCTCGCCGCCGATAACCACAACGCGAATATCCCTGTCAATAGGCAGATACTCCTGGATATAGGCGGTCTTTGTCAAGCAGCAGTATTCATCCAGGTTGTCTTTTGACCGGATAAGAAAAACCCCCCGGCCGAGGGCGGAGCCCCGGGGAATCTTTGCTATGAAAGGAAAGGCAAAATGCGACAGCACCTTTTCCTGAATACGTCGGCCGTAAAAAGCCCGTGTTCTGGGGTGAGGTACGTTAAGTATTTCAAACAGCGCGGTCTGCTTGATTTTGTCCTGAACAAACCTGTAAGTATGAATACTAGGGAATATCGGCTTTCCCATAGCCGCAAACATGTCTGCATAAAAAGTTGAAGGATAGTATATCTTTTGAGCCTCCCGGATCAGGGCGGCCTCCCCGGGCGGATAATCCGCAAAATTGGGACGTACGCCGAGGCAGCGGACATTGGAGCACGAGCGAAGATGCAGTTCCAGGCATATGGCCATTTTTTCCCAGGATATGTCTGTGTTTAAAAAAGCCCTGCTCATTGGCGGCCGCAGCCGGCTCCTTCGGGCAGTTCCGGGGAAAAGGCGTTTTCTTTCGGCTCAATATCAAACCAGCAGCGCTCCACGGAAGCATTTATCCTGTTGCCGCTCTCATCTGAAATATCAAGCTCAAACGGTACCATGCGGGAGTTCGACTTGCCCAGCCGCCCGATTTTAGCCCGGTATAAAGGCCCCCGCCATCCGAAGATCCTGGTTTCCCGGATGTGTTCAAGATCCTCTGAAAACCGTATTGTCTGCACCGTACCTGAAAAACGTTTCTTGAGGACCAGAACTTTTCCGCCTTCAGGCATATCATAGGCTCCGGCGGAATCATAATCTGCAAGGGGCGCACCACCGCCCATTATCCGGACCATATCCCGGGCCTTTAACCTGATGCCTGAGAGCGGTTCCAGGCTTGTATCCCCGGCACCTTGCCTGCGCAGGCAACCGCCGTCCCGGAAAATAAAAAAGCATTCATCCGTCGTGCATATCATCCTGGCAAAAGGCTGGCCGGTTACTGCCAGGGCCTCAATACGGAACCTGCCGTCCGGCGCGGCAACCCATGCGGCCCTGCCCTCGATGGAACCGCGTTTTCCGTATATGCCGATCCGCCCAAGACCCTTGTAGGGCGTTATTGAATCGTTTTTTTCCTTCACAGTTTCTATAAGCCTGGAGGCTTCGCCCTCGCCAAGCTTTGATACTGCACCCGTAGGGCGCCTGGGCCCACCGGCGCATGCGGTCAACAAGACCAGCAGCACGATAAAAAACCACCATCCCGGCCTCAAGGCATAATCTCCATGTTGTTGCCAAGTGATTCTATCTTTTCCGAGAGATCCGGTCTGCCATCTTCTCCGCCGTTGTTTTCCCTGGCTTTTCGATAGTACTCCAGGGCCTTTTCCCTGTTATTTAACCTCAGATATACATCCCCCATATGCTCCAGGATCACGGGGTCATCGGGAACCTTTTCAAGCGCCCTTTCAATATAAGTGAGAGCCCTTTCATAGGCGCCTTTTCTGTAATATACCCATCCCATGCTGTCTAAAATATAGCCGTTTTCAGGCTCTATATCAAGCGCCCTTCGGATAAAGGCTTCGGCCTCATCAAGCCTGATATCTTTATCCGCGTAAGAATATCCCAGATAATTAAGAGCATCGGCATTTTCCGGGTCCATCTCGATAACAAACCGCATTTTGTCCAGGGCTGCTTCGGTGTCCTCCATTCTGTCATAAAGTATGCCCATCTCGTAGTGGAGTTCCGCGTTTTCCGGCTCAATGGATATGCCTTTTGACAGAATCTCCTCGGCCTTCTCGTAATCTCCCTGCTGCTGATAAAACGCGCTCAAATAGGGAATCAAATCCACCTGATCCTTTTCATCGACCTCTCCCATGGCTGCTTCAAGCACATTTAGCGCCTCCTCAGTCCTGCCCAGCCTTTTTAAAATAATACTCCGGTGGATCATGGCATCCCTGTAGAGCTCATGTGCCGGCCCTATTACCCTGAAATGCTCCAGGGCGGCGTCAAACTGCTTCATCATGTAGCGGGCGGCTCCCGCAAAATAATTTAGCTCCGGACTGTCAGGTGCTTGCTTTAGCATTTCGGACAGAACAACAACCGCATCCCCGTGGCGCTCTCTTGCAAGAAGCCGGCGGACAATCTCAAGTACTGCATCCTGATCAGATTCAATCCGCCCGGAAAGCCTTGACCATTGGTCCTCAGCTTTTTCCTGCTCTCCAAGCCTCTCGTAGAGAAGGCCAAGCTCGATTGCAGCAGCCACGTTATCCGGCCGCCTTTCAAGCAGCTTTTCGTATTGTTCCGCCGACTTCTCATCCATGCCCTGCTCCGTATAGATCTCAATGAGCCCTATACGCGCTTCAAGGAATCCGGGCTCAAGCTCCAGGCTCTTCTCATAGGCCTCGACCGCTTCATCAAACTTGCCCGTCTCAGCGCAGGCTTCGGCCAGGAAGTAGAAGCCGGTGTGATTTTCCGGAAATCTTTTGACGAAGGTTCTCATAAGACCGGCGGCCTTTTTATGGTCACCGTTGCGCAGATACAGGCGGGCCAGGGACAGGTAAATATTCTTGCGGCCGGGTTTTTCTGCAAGCGCTTTTTCATAAGCCTGCGCTGCCTGCCGGTATTGCCCGGCAGCACTTCGTATGGAAGCCACAAGAATAAGTGTTTCAACGTCATCCCGGCCCTGAGCCGTCAGTTCTTCGGCCATTGCCAGAGCATCTTCTTTCCGGTCAATTTCAAAATAAAGGCGGGCAAGCTCCCTTTTCAGCACGGGCTCATCAGGAGCCCTTTCAACGGCTTTTTCCAGCAGGCGGACTGCCTGCTCTTTTCTGCCGGCCTTTGCTTCAAGCCTGGAAAGGATAAAATAAAAATAATGGTTGCCCCCGGCCCCGGACACAGGCTGCTGCACAGCTTCGGGAGGTCCGCTCTCAGGAAGTTTCTCCTTTAGCGGGGGATTTTTATCCGCAGAGGTATGATTTCCGGTTAATGCGGCGCATCCGGTTATACACAGCAGGGCGGCAAGCAGCGCCGCCCCAAAGATCCTGTTTAAATTCATCTAACTATTGCCCGTTTCCCTCCGGATAATCGTATGAAGAAAAATCCGGTATCTCTTTTTCAAAAAAAACCCTCATCTTTTTTACTATATTTTTCTCAAGCTGTCTTACCCTTTCCCTTGAGATCTGGTACTTATCCCCGATTTCCTGAAGGGTGACAGGGGTGTCCGTAAAAATGCGGTTCTCAAAAATATCCAGCTCGCGTCCGGTCAGCTGCTTTTTGAATTCGCCCACTTTATCCCGCAGCAGGGATTCAACCTCCTTGCGGGCAACCCGGCTTTCAACCGATTCGGCGGCCGAGCTGAAAAAATCACCCCTTTCCGTATCAGAGTCGTCCTTTAAAGGCTCATCAAGGGAGACGTCCCAGCCGTCCAACCGCTGATCCATGTCGCGCACTTCATGCTCGGAGACTCCCAGACGGCTTGAAAGCAGCTTGGTCTCAGGCATAAATCCCTGCTCAATGAGTTTCTGTTTTTCTTTTTTAAGTTTAAAAAACAGTTTGCGCTGCCCCTGGGTTGTGCCTATTTTCACAAGCCTCCAGTTGTCCATAATAAATTTCAGTATATAGGCCTTGATCCAGAATGCAGCATAATAGGAAAACTTCACGTTCTTGTAAGGATCAAATTTCTGAACCGCTTGCATAAGGCCGATGTTGCCCTCCTGAATCAGATCCATTAAGTTCTGCATCCAGGTTCTCTGAAATTCCATGGCGATCTTGACCACCAGACGCAGGTTGGATGTGGCAAGAATGTAAGCCGCATCAGGATCTCCCTCCTGAACCCGCCGGCCGAGCTCGATTTCCTGTTCCCGCGTTAATAGCGGATACCTGCTGATCTCCGAAAGATAACGCTGAAGCGGATCATAGGGGACCAGGCTGTTTTCTTCTGCCGAATCCCCTGGAATTGATACGGCCTGCTTTAATTTACTGGCAGTATCTGTTTTATCATTATCTGCTTCTTTGATATCCACGTCAACATCTTCGTCAACAGCGATATCATCATCGTATTTTTTCTGATCGCCTGTCATTGAAATATTTTCACCATCCTTGTTTTTTGGTATTTCAGGGAAAAGAAAATAAATAATATAATGTTAAATTAAATCATTTTTCCATACATCTCAAGCCGTTTACCTGGAAGGACTGTTTGGGGGGCAAAACGGCGTAATTTTCTTAACGGCTCCCGGCGGATTTATTTTATATGGACAAAAACCGCATTCAGTGGTAAAAGAAGCTTCCTTAACAAAAAAGCCTAACGCGCCTGTAGCTCAGCCGGACAGAGCAACGGACTTCTAATCCGTAGGCCGCAGGTTCGAATCCTGCCAGGCGCGCCAGGAATTATAAGGGTTTGGCCGACTTTCTTAAACCCTTTTTTATTTTTGACGCCTTCGCAAAAAGCAATTTACACCGCCGCGGCGGTATTTTTGCAGGAAGGAAACCCTGCGG